>DATHRP010000163.1:0-4821 GCA_035465195.1 Afifellaceae bacterium
ATATCCTGATCGCGGCCGCCCGCCATCTCGATATACCGGCCCGCTACGTAACCGGATATCTTCATGTCGCCGATGAGGAAACGTCGGTCGCGCATCATGCCTGGGCGGAGGCGTTCATTGCGGAACTCGGATGGGTGGGCCTCGATCCGGCCAACGGCGTCTGCCCCACGGAGCACTATGTCCGCCTGTCCTGCGGCTTCGACGCCGTCGGTGCGGCCCCGATCACGGGCGTGCGAAAAGGCAGCGGATTTGAAAACATGACCGTTGACGTCGTCGTAAAACAGCAACAGCAATAGTGGGCTAACCGCGAATCGGGAGAGACCCGTGACATATTGTGTTGGATTGATGCTCGATCGGGGGATCGTGTTCGCCTCTGACACCCGAACGAATGCCGGTTTCGACAATATCGCGACGTTCAAGAAAATGAATGTCTGGGAGACTAAGGGCGAACGGGTTCTGGTCCTGCTGACCGCCGGAAACCTGGCCGTGACACAGGCCGTTGTCAGCATTCTCAACGAGCAGATCAGCGCCGCGGCCGCGGGCGACCACCCGACCCTGATGTCAGTACCGACAATGTTTCAGGCGGCGCGCCTCGTCGGCGAGGCGTTGAAGGATGTCCGCAAGACCGATGGCGAGGCGCTCGGCCTCAGCTCAGACGCCTTTTCCGCAACCTTCATCCTGGGCGGCCAGATCAAGGGTGAGCGGCCGAGGCTCTTCCAGATCTACAACGAAGGAAATTTCATCGAGGCGACGCACGATACCCCCTATATCCAGACGGGCGAGCACAAATACGGCAAGCCGATTCTGGATCGCGTCGTCGTCTCGAAGATGCGAATGGGTGAGGCCGCCAAGCTTGTTCTCCTGTCGTTCGACAGCACGCTGCGATCCAACCTGTCCGTCGGCATGCCAATCGACCTCCTGATTTATCGAACCGACACGTTCGAAGTCGGCGAACAGCAAAGGATCGAGGAAGATGATCCCTATTTCCGGAAATTGTCCGCAGCGTGGTCCGAAGCGCTGCGGGATGCGTTCGCCCGTCTGGACGAATACGGCGAGTAAAGCCCGGAAAACGGGACTTTCTGCCGGCAGGCACCCGGATTATTCAATTGCTGCTCGAAATTGACAAAAATTGCACTCCTCGGATTAACCAATCGTTCAGCGCGTTAACCGAGTTCGTTTGCAGTCCCTGCACGCCGTGTGCACGCTTAATGCTGGAGTTGAACCGTTTCGGGAGCACGGGAACCATGCCCCAGGTCGAATGCAAGCAGGACGACGTTGCGCCGAAGCAACAGGTCATGACCGATCCCGAGATCGACTATATCTTCAGTCAGATGGTTCTCCGGCTTAGGACCACATATTACGCGTTGCGCGGGACAAGCCTGCACTAGCGATAGCACAGCCATCGATCCCCCAACTGAAGCCATCCCAAGACGGATGGCTTTTTTTATCGTTCAAGCTTGAATTATTCGCTTTTCAGTTTATATACCGGCCAATCATATATCGATCCTGAATATGCCGGTTGAGAATATAACGATTTTATGACGGACGGCGGACCCATGAACGTAAGAACACTATGCTTGGCGATCCTCTATTTTGGCGATGCGACCGGATATGAAATCCGCAAGCTTTCGACCGAAGGCAAGTACAGCTATTTCGTCGAGGCAAGCTACGGCGCCATCTATCCGGCGCTCGCGAAGCTCGAACAGGAAGGCCTGGTCACTTGCCGCGACGAGGTGACGGCGGGCAAGCCGGCCCGCAAGGTCTATTCCATCACTGAACGCGGTCGCGAGGAATTCGTCACATCCCTGCTGGATGTCCCTGCGCCGGATATCTTCCGTTCGGAATTCCTGCTGGTTGCGATGTGCTCCGATATCCTGCCGAAGGCGGTCGTCCGCCGTGCAATCGAGACGCGCAAGACGCAGCTGCAGGCGGAAATCGACCATCTGAGGCAGGTCTACGAAAGCACACCGCATCCGGGATCGAAGTGGGCGGCGAACTATGGGGTCTCGTGTCTCTCCAGGTCGCTGAAATACCTTGAAGACAATCGCCAGGAACTCGAGGTAATCGCCGGCAGCGCCGTCGATCAAGCCGTACCCGAGCTGGCCGAGTAGGCGAATTTCACAATGCGAATTCCATTATCCTATATCCTTGCGCTGGCTGCGGCTGGCGGGATTTCTTTCTACATGCTGTCGGGCGATACCGTGATCAGCGGGCAGGCCGACGCACGCCCGGCGACCATTTCGGAACGCCAAGCGGAAAAGCTTGAAGACCTCTTTGCGGTGCAGGTCCAGAGGTTCACCGCGGAACCGAGAACGGTTTCGATGGAAATCCGCGGCCGCACCGAGGCGGAAGCGAGTGTTTCGGTGCGGGCGGAGACCGGCGGGATCATAAAGACCCGCCATGTCGACAAGGGCAAGCGAGTTTCGGCAGGCGATCCGCTCTGCACGATCGAGACGGCGGCGCGCGAATCCAAGGTGCTGGAGGCCAAGGCGGCTCTCGCCCAGGCCAAGGTTGATCTCGAGGCCGCAGAGAAGCTTGCCGGACGCGGCTATTCCGCAAAGAACCAGGTGCCGGCGCTGCAGGCAGCCCGCGATGCGGCCATGGCGCGCCTGGAAGAAATGGAACTCGACCTGGCCCGGACGAAGATCACGGCGCCGATCGGCGGTATCGTGCAGGATCCGATCGCCGAAATGGGCGACATGCTTCAGACGGGTGACGTCTGCGTCACACTGATCGACCGCGATCCAATGAACATTGTCGGACAGGTATCCGAACGCGAGATCGGCAACCTGTCGGTTGGCATGCCGGCCGAGGCCAGGCTGGCTACGGGCGAAGACGTTTCTGGCGAGATCACCTATATCGCGCCGTCTGCAGATCCCCAGACCCGCACGTTCCGTGTTGAGATCACGGTCCCGAACGGCAGCGGATCACTGAAGGACGGCGTGACGGCACTCGCGAAAGTCGAGCTTTCCGGCGGCAAGGCACACAGAATTCCATCCTCCGTCATGACACTCGCCGATGACGGACGCATTGGCGTGCGCATCGTCGACGACGAAAAGATCGTATCGTTCAAACCGGTCAAGATCATCGGCGGGACCACCGACGGCCTGTGGGTCGCCGGACTGCCCGATGATGTATCGATCATCGTCGTCGGTCAGGAATTCGTCCAGGAAGGCCAAGAGGTCCAGGCGGAGTTCCGCTCATGATATCCGCCCTGGAGACCGTACTTCGCCGGCCGCGGACGGTTCTGACGCTGATGGTCGTCATCATCATCGCCGGCGTCGCCGCCTATATCGGCATTCCGAAGGAAGCCAATCCGGACATCGATGTACCGGTCTACTACGTTTCCGTCGTCCAGCAGGGCGTTTCGCCGGAAGATGCCGACAGGCTGATCGTCAGGCCGCTGGAGACCCATCTTCGCGGCATCGACGGGCTGAAGGAAATCAGCGGATTCGCGCTGGAAGGCCGCGCGGCGGTGCTGCTGGAATTCGATATCGGCATCGACCAGAACGAAACCCTGGCGGACATCCGCGACAAGGTCGACAGGGCCAAGGCGGAAATGCCGGCGGAAGCCGACGAACCGGTCATCTCGGAGACCAATTTCGCGCTCCAGCCGACTGTCACCGTGACGCTGTCGGGCTCGGTGCCGCAGCGCACGCTGTACCGCCACGCCAAGCTTCTGCAGGACGAGATCGAAGCGATACCGACAGTTCGCGAGGCGACGCTGCGCGGGCAGGACGACGAGATCCTCGAGGTGCTGATCGACCTGGTCGCACTGGAATCCTATGACATCACGCAGCAGGAACTTCTGGAATCGCTCCAGCGCAACAACCGTCTCGTCGCGGCCGGTTTCCTCGATACCGGCGACGGACGGTTCAACGTCAAGGTCCCCGGGCTGCTGGAAACCGTCCAGGACGTCTATACGCTGCCGATCAAGCAGAACGGCGAAGGCGTCGTTACCCTGAGCGATGTCGCGGAAATCCGCCGCACGTTCAAGGATCCGACGGTACAGACACGCGTCAACGGCGAACCCGCAATCGCCATCAACGTGGTCAAGAGGATCGGCACCAACATCATCGAGAACAACCAGGCTGTTCACGACGTCATCGAGAAATACACGGCCGACTGGCCCGACGCGATCAAGGTCAATTTCCTGCTCGACCAGTCCAGCTTCATCGACGAGGTGCTGGGGTCGCTGCAGAGCGCGATCATCACCGCGATCGTGCTGGTCATGATCGTCGTCCTCGCGGCACTCGGGCTGCGTTCGTCGTTTCTCGTCGGCCTGGCGATCCCGACATCCTTCATGACCGGCTTCCTGATCCTTGCCGGCGTCGGCATGACCGTGAACATGATGGTGATGTTCGGCCTCGTGCTGACCGTCGGCATGCTGGTCGACGGCGCCATCGTGGTCGTCGAATACGCCGACCGGAAGATGGCCGAGGGCATGCCGCCGCAGGAGGCCTACGTTCGTGCCGCCAAGCTGATGTTCTGGCCGATCGTATCGTCGACGGCGACGACGCTCGCCGCGTTCCTGCCGATGCTTCTGTGGCCGGGCGTGCCGGGCGAATTCATGAGCTATCTGCCGATCATGGTGATCATCGTACTCTCGGCCTCGCTGCTGACGGCACTGGTATTCCTGCCGGCGACCGGCGCGCTGACGGCCATGATCGCCCATTGGGCCAGCCGACATGCGGCGGTCATCGTGTCCGTCGCCGTGGCTGCCGCGGCCGCGTTTTCCACCTATATCGGCGCAAGCGGACTGCTGGCCTTCACATTGCCTGAAGCACTTGCGGCCGCCGCGTCGACGTTCGCAGTGCTGGC
>DATHRP010000164.1:0-3072 GCA_035465195.1 Afifellaceae bacterium
CGAGACCGACAGCGAAGCACTTTGAACCACGAATTGACGCAAGAAAGGGACTGATCCATGCGTAAATTGAACCTGATAGGGACGGTGGGGGGCCTCGCCGCTTTGTCCATTCTGGCAGCCGGCCCCGCGCTCGCGCAGGACGCGGCGGCGGCTGGCGATGCACCGGCGGCGGCTGATGCGGCGGCCATCGCGTTTACCTTCAACACATTGTCGTTCCTGATCATGGGCTTCCTGGTCATGTGGATGGCCGCGGGCTTCGCCATGCTGGAGGCCGGGCTTGTCCGCTCCAAGAATGTTTCCATGCAGTGCCTGAAGAACATCGGGCTCTATTCGGTCGCCGGCATCATGTTCTGGCTGATCGGCTACAACCTCATGTATGACGGCGTCGATGGCGGGTACATGGGCTCAATCGGCTGGAAGGTCATCCCCGATCCGGCATCGGAAACCTCGGGCGACTACTCCGCGGCCTCCGACTGGTTCTTCCAGATGGTGTTCTGCGCCACCACCGCTTCGATCGTGTCCGGCACGCTCGCTGAGCGCATCAAGCTCTGGCCGTTCATGATCTTCACCGTCGTGCTCACAGGTATCCTCTATCCGATTACCGGTTCCTGGCAGTGGGGCGCCGGCTGGCTTTCGGTGATGGGCTTCTCCGATTTCGCGGGCTCCACCCTCGTCCACTCCGTAGGCGGCTGGGCGGCTCTCACCGGCGCTCTGCTGCTGGGCGCGCGCAAGGGCAAGTACGGCTCGGCCGGCGAAGTGCACCCGATGCCGGGCTCGTCGATCCCGCTCGCCACGCTTGGCACGTTCATCCTGTGGCTCGGCTGGTTCGGCTTCAACGGCGGTTCGCAGCTTGCCCTGAACGGGTTCGAGAATGCGTCCGCCATTTCGCGGATCTTCGTCAACACGAACCTGGCCGCCGCCGCCGGCGTCGTGGTCGCCATGGTGCTGACCCAGGTCATCTACAAGAAGATTGACGTCACCATGGCGCTGAACGGCGCACTGGCCGGCCTCGTGTCGATCACGGCCGAACCGCTGGCTCCGAGCGTGCCGACCGCATTGTTCGTCGGCGGCATCGGCGGTGTCATCGTCGTCTTCGCCGTGCCGATGCTCGACAAGCTGAAGATCGACGACGTCGTCGGCGCCATTCCGGTTCACCTGCTGGCCGGGACCTGGGGCACGTTCATCGTGCCGCTGTCGAACGATGGCACCAGCTACGGTACGCAGATCGTCGGTATCGTCTCCATCGGCATCTTCACCGCGGTCGCCAGCGCCATCGTCTGGGCCATCCTCAAGGCGGTCATCGGCATCCGTGTCGGCGAGGAGGAAGAGGCACTCGGCCTCGACAAGGTGGAGATCGGCGTCGAAGCCTATCCGGAATTCGGCATTGGCAGCCAGCGTCTCTGAATCTGCAATCCCTTGGGTGAGCCGGAAGCGGCCGGCTCACCCGCGACTGCCCGGACAAATTGCCCGGGCTTTTTTGTGAGAACGGCATTTTTCCGCCGCTCCGGCCATCGTGGTTAATGCCCTCTTAACCGGTGCTTTCTAATCTGCGGCCGACCCCCTTCCGCAATCGGGAACGCCGATCGACCGATGACCTACGGTGCAGCCTACGACAATCCATCGGAATTCAGCCTGCGCGCCGCGCTGCTGCGCAAGACCGCCACGCTCGCCGGCCTCGCTCTTCTGGCCCTGACGGCCGCGGCGATCGTGAGCCTCGTCACCTGGCATGTCGACGATCCCTCGCTGTCGCACGCGACAGACGAGCCGGTGCGCAACCTCCTCGGCCTGCCGGGCGCCGTGTTCGCCGACCTGGCGATGCAGTTTTTCGGCCTCGCCGTCGTCGCCTTTCTCTATCCGGCCCTCGTCGCCGGCTGGAACCTAGTTCGCCGCAAGAAGCCGCGCTCGGCGCTGTTCCAGGCGCTCTGCGCGCTTGCCGGCACGGTGTTCCTGGCCGCCGCGCTGGCCTGCCTGCCGGTATTCGGCCAGTGGCCGCTGCCGACCGGCCTCGGCGGGGTGGCCGGCGACATGGTGCTCAGGCTGCCGGCCGCCATCGTCGGTGACGGACTGTCCGGGGGCCTCAGGGCCGCGCTTACCGTGATCTTCGCCGGCCTTGCCATGGCGCTTGTCCAGACCGCCTGCGGACGCGAGCGGCGCAGGCTGGAACCGATCTTCGACCACGACGATCCCGATGCCTCCGATCCGGCCTACGACGAGGACGACGGATCAGCCGGCTATCTCGACGGCAAGGAAGACGGCGGGCTCGGATTTTTTGCACTGCTTCTCGGCTATCTCACCCACTGGTGGCTGCTGTTGCGGGCGGCCTTTCGCCGCCGCCTGCTGATGCGTCCGCTGCCGAAGCGCTTTGCGGCGCACGATGCGGATTACGAGATCGACGATGACGGGGTACAGTCCCGCCAGCGCGGCGGACGGCACGAGCCCGTCTTCGGCGATGACGAAGAAGACTACGACCCTGCCCCGCCGGCACCGCAGGTGCCGGCTTCGAACCGCGTCTCGGCGCCGGCGGCACGCCCGCGGCAGGGCCGCCGCGTCGTCCGCGAGGCGCAGCCCTCGCTGCTCGCGCCCGACGGCTACGAGCTTCCCTCGCTGCATCTGCTCGACGAGCCGAAAGCCCGCAAAAGGGATCCGTCCCTCAACGCTGCGGCGCTGGAGCAGAATGCCCGGCTCCTGGAAGGCGTGCTGGAGGATTTTGGCGTCCGCGGCGAGATCATCAATGTCAGGCCCGGTCCGGTCGTGACACTCTACGAGCTGGAGCCCGCGCCGGGCATCAAGTCATCGCGGGTGATCGGCCTCGCCGACGATATTGCGCGCTCCATGAGCGCCATCGCCGCCCGCGTCGCCGTCGTGCCCGGACGCAACGCCATCGGTATCGAGCTTCCCAACGCCGGCCGCGAGACGGTCTATCTGCGCGAGCTGCTTTCCTCGACCGACTTCGAGAACTCGCGCGCGCGCCTCGCCTTGTCGCTCGGCAAGACCATCGGCGGCGAGGCGGTTATCGCCGATCTCGCCAAGATGCCCCATCTGCTGGTCGCCGGCACCACCGGTTCCGGCAAG
>DATHRP010000165.1:0-13344 GCA_035465195.1 Afifellaceae bacterium
CAGTCGTCGCCCTGCCCGCCGCGCGCGCCGCCGACGTTACCTTCTCCACCCTGCTCACCGACGACGGCGAACCGGTCGACGAGGCCTGGATGGAAAACCGCAGGCGGCAATTGCTGACGCTCGAAGACGAAATCCGCCCAGACATCCTGCTGACGGAGTTCTTTCCCCTCGGCCGCCGCAAGTTCCGCTTCGAGCTGATCCCGCTGTTGCAGCAGGCCCACGGCCGGCCGGACCGGCCGGTGATCGCCGCTGCAGTGCGCGATATCCTGGTCGCCAAGGACGATCCCGCCACCGAGCGCTGGATGGCCGATACGGCGCTCGCCTATTACGACCGGCTGCTGGTGCACGGTGACCCGGAGATTGCCCGCCTCGACGAGACGTTCCGCTTTGCCGGCGATCTGGAGCACCTGATCGCCTATACCGGCTTCGTCCATGGCGGCGCAGCGGCGCCGGACCCGCCGCGCGGTGATGGCGAGGACGAAATCATCGTCGCCTGCGGCGGCGGCTCGGTAGGTGAGACGCTGCTCCGGGCCGCAACCGGTGCAGCGGCGATGAGCAACGACGGGCGGCGTTGGCGTATCCTCGCAGGACGCGATGTCCCCGAAAACCTGTTCGAGGAACTGTCTTCCGGTGCAGGACCGGACATCGTGCTGGAACGCGCCCGCCCGGACTTCCCGAACCTCCTGAAGCGCGCCCGGCTGGCGGTCTGCCAGGCCGGATACAACACCGTCATGGATATGCTAGCCGCCGGTATCAGCGGGGTGCTGGTGCCGTTCGCACAGGCGCGCGAGAGCGAGCAGACCGTGCGCGCGGAGGCCCTTGCCCGGCGTGGCCGCATGGTCGCCGTCGACGAGCACGGCCTGACGGGCGAGCGCCTCGCCACGGCAATAGATGACGCGATGCGATTACCGAAGCGATGGCCGCCGGTGCCGATGGACGGCGCGGCGGCAAGTGCGGATATCCTCGTGCGGATGGCGGAAGATACGATGCGGGAGCGAGCATGAGCGGCGAAACCGAAGCCGAGATCGAACCGGAACTCCGCCGTTTCGAAGCGGCGCTGGACAGGGCCCGCGATGCCGGAGTGGTTCTTCCCTTCTGGTGGCGCGACGACGATGCAGTCGACGCGACGCCGCAGCTCGACGAACTGCTGGCGCTCCGCGAAGCCGCAGGCGTGCCGTTGGCGCTTGCCGTCATCCCGAAATTCGCCAAACCGGAACTGATAGGGCGCATCCGCCGCTCCGGCTCCGTCACCGTGCTGCAGCACGGATGGGCGCACGAGAAGCATTCGCCGCCCGGCGAGAAGGCCTCCGAGTTCGGCGAGAGCCGGCCGCTGGCCGACTCGCTCGCGGATCTGAAGACCGGCCGCGAACGGCTCGCGCCGTTGGCCGGCGATCTCTTCCTGCCGGTGCTCACGCCGCCGTGGAACCGGATCGGCGCAGAAGCGCGGGCAACCCGCGGGGAAGCCGGCCTTCCCGGCCTTTCCGTCTTCGGGCCCGCCGACGGCGAGCCCCATGTCTGCAACACCCATTTCGATGTCATCGCCTGGAAGACGACACGCGGCTTCATCGGCACGAAGAAAGCCTGGCACCTGCTTGCCAACGAAGTGGAGCGCCGCCTC
Organism: Afifellaceae bacterium; assembly: GCA_035465195.1. Classification (GTDB taxonomy): domain Bacteria; phylum Pseudomonadota; class Alphaproteobacteria; order Rhizobiales; family Afifellaceae; genus CAMYKZ01. Next base: position 1,619 of record DATHRP010000165.1, read on the forward strand.
GAAACCGCGTCCGGACAGGTGGTGGAACCGATCGGCATTCTGACCCACCACCTCGTACATGACCGCGAAACGAACGCATTCCTGGCGCTTCTCATGGACAAGCTGGCGCGCCAGCCCCATGTCGCATGGCCAGCGATCGGCGAGCTTTTCGGCCTCGAACCGGCAGCATAGGATCGCCCGCCTTGCCCCGGCCGCCGCGACCCCTTACGTGCTAGGGCACAGAACCGGAAGGACAGACATGAGCCGCCTCGACAGCCTGATCAAACGCTTCATCGCCCAGCGCGACTGCCTCAATCACACCGCCACCCTGATCAGGGACATCCCCGGCCCGGTATTCGAACTCGGCCTCGGCAACGGCCGTTCCTACGACCATCTGCGTGAGATCTTTCCGGACCGCGAGATCTTCGCGTTCGACCGGTCGGTCTCCGCCCATCCGCGCTGCATCCCCGATGCCGACCACATGATCGTCGGCGATATCCGCGAGACGCTGCACTATTGCCTGCCGCGCACCGGTGGCAAGGCGGCGCTGATCCACGTTGATCTCGGCAACGGCGATCCGACCTACGGCTTGGCGCTGTCGGCCTGGGCATCACCGCTGGTGGCAAGCCGCGTGCGGCCGGACGGCGTCGTCGTCTCCGACGCGGAGCTCGACCTGCCAGGCTTCGAGGTGCTGCCGCTGCCCGAGGGCGTCAAGCCCGGCCGCATCCATTTTTACCGGGCGCCGTCCGACCTGCCGCTGGACGATTGAGGCTTCCGTGCCGGATGCCCTGACAGCCCGCCTGCTCCTGCGCAACGCTAAACCGCTCAAGCTGCCTGAACGCCTGACGGCTGAACCGCCCGGCACAGTGATCTTCGCCGACCCGGAGATGCGCGACGCGCTGACCCGCCGCGCAGAGGGCCTTGCCGGCCGCCTGCTGCCTCTGGAACTGCTGGGCGCCGGCAGCGATTTCGACGCATCCCGCGCGATCATCTGCTCGCTGGCCGATACCCGGCCGATCACGGCTGCACTGGCGGAGAAAAGGCCGGGCCTTGCGGTCCGCTCGCTGACCTGCGATTACATGCTCGCCGCGGCCAGCGGCCTCGACCCGTGGACCGAACTGGAAATCATCGAACGCCAAGCCCTGCCGGACAGGCTCTACGCGGTCGTCTGCCTGCCCCGGTCCGGCAGCACCTATTTCTGCCACCTGCTGCAGGGCCTGAAGACGGTCGCCCATCCGACCGAGCACCTGCGACCGCACATCCTCTACCTTGCGGCGCATGGCCCAGCGCTCGGCTTCGACACGGTTCGCTGGGCGGGGCTTGTCGCGCGCACCGACAGCGCAGGCGGCCTGTTCGGTAGCAAGGTGATCACCGATTTCGCCAGGGAGCTCTGGCCGCTGCTGAACGGGAACCAGCGGTCCAAGCTGGCAGCTCTCATCGGCCCGGCGAAAATCATCCACCTGGAGCGCACCGACAAGTTCGCCCAGACCGTCTCCCAGTTCATCGCCGAGGAAACGCGGATCTGGCATGTCCGCCAACAGGGCGACGGCAGCGCATATCGAGACGCCAAGCAGGCGGTGCACTATGACGGCGAGCGCCTGCGCACCATCCATGCTGGCTTCGCCGCCGCCGAAAGCGGCCTGCGCGACTGGCTCGAAGCCCATGACGGCCCGGTGCACCACGTGACCTACGAGGCATTGCTGGCCGACCCGGAACGGGCGGTTTCGGATGCCGTCGCCTTCATCCGGGACGAGCCGGCCGAACCGGTCGGCCTGACCCACGAGAGATATTTCCCGATGAGCGACGACATCAACCAGGCGTTCGCCGAAAAGTTCGCGGCCGAGCTTGAGCGGGACAGGCAAGGATGAACAGTCGTCCCGACGATCCGCTCTACGCATTGGCCATGGGCCTCAACGAGGGCCGTTACCGCATCTACGATCGCGACGGATACCGCATCTGGCTGAACGTGTCGGAATCGCGCCAGATGGTGAAGCGCGCGATCGGCCGCTACGAGCCGGAGAAGTTCGCCGCCGTCGGCGGGGTCCTGGAACCGGGAAGCTGCTTCCTCGACATCGGCGGCAACAAGGGCGATTTTGCGCTCTTCGCGGCGGCGCTGGTCGGACCGGCCGGCCGCGTCGTCTGTTTCGAGCCGCATCCGGAGAATGCCTGCTGGGTCCGCAAGTCGGTCGAGCTCAACGATTTCGATAACCTCACGGTCGAGGAGGTCGCGCTTTCGGACCACGACGGCGAGGCCGAGCTCAATATCGGCGGCAAGTCCGGCCAGCATTCCTTCGAGGCGCGCAGGCGCAACCGCGGTTCCGTGACGGTGCGCACCGTCACACTCGACCACGACCGGGCCGAGGCCGGGATCGACCGTATCGACGCGATCAAGATCGACGTGGAGGGCGCGGAGGACCTTGTCGTCGCCGGCGCCGGCAATGCGCTGTCACGCGACCGTCCGGTACTGTTCCTCGACGTGCACGAGATCGGCGACGAGCGACTGGCCGCATTGACGAACCGTTTGCGCGATCTGGGCTACCGGATGAACGAACTGGAAAGCGGCACGGCAAGCAACCTGCTGGAGGCCGGCAAGGACTACGTGCTGCGGGCCTGACGCAACAGCCTAGCCCACGACTCACTCCGCGCCGCGCACCGCCTTCGCCTGCTCCTTGACGCGGTCGAATTCGCGACGTTTCGCGGCGATTTCCTCGGGGTTCACGCGCTCGACATTGGAATAGTCCAGCTTCCAGTCCGAAGCGCCCTGCCATTTGAGCGGTGAGCGGACCGTCGTGCGCGGACCCGGCGCTTCGGCGAGCAGTCGGATGGCCATCTCCACGGTCTCGCGCTGCGAGGCCGGATCGTGCGGCCGGCCGGCGGCGTTGCCGAGCGGGAAATCGCTGAACAGCAGGCGCGGCACGCCGACATGTTCGACGATGTCCTTCGCGCAGCCCATGACGACCGTCGCGATGCCGGCGGCCTCCAGCGCCCGTGCCGCGAGCGCCACCGACTGGTGACAGACCGGGCAATTGGGCAAGAGCACCACCGCTTCGACGCCGTCTTCCCTGCAGCGCGCGACGATCTCCGGGCAGTAGACCTCCATGGTCTTGCGTTGCGACCGGTCGGTCGGCAGGCCGTGGAAACGCGGCCCGACCGCGCCGATCACACCCTCGGCGGCGAGTTGGCGCAGGGCGACAAGCGGAAAATAGCTGCCCTGGTCCTCCGCCGTCGTGTGCGCCCGGTCGATGGCAATATGGGAGATCCGGAGATCGGGATCGCTCGCCGTGTCGCCGGAATAGACGGAGAAGAATTTCGCGGCGCCGTTGTAGGGCGCGCCCGGCCCCTGGTCGCCCCTGTCGGGCTGGTAGGGGGAGGCGGTGGTCACGATGCCGATCGTACACTCCGCCGGTGGCTTGCCGAGCGGCGTGAACGGCACGTCGTCGAACGCAGCCCAGCGGTAAGGCGTCTCGTAGCCGAGCGCCAGATACCAGGTACGGATCCGGTCGAGATAGTCGATCGGCGGATCGTCGTCGATGGCCTGTTCGTCCGTCGTCATGACCGCAAGTCTAGACCGTCGCAACGCAGCTTTCCATCGCCGTGCACGCTCAGAACCGCTGCATCTCCGCCCTGACCTTGTCCAGGAACGCGGCGCGGCTCGCATCGGTGGACCGGTTCATGTCGTAATGCGCGAGATAGCGGACCGGCGCGCCCGGCTTCACGATCACCCTCAGCACCCGGCCGACCGACTTGCGTGGCGGATCGCCGGCCAGGAAGGCGCGCAGACGGTTGCCGCCATAGGTCGTCACCGCGGCGACCTTGCGGATATTGTGCAGGCACGGTTTCACCTTGCCGTCTTCAAGCTCGAACGAGACGCCGGGCAGGAATACGCGGTCGAAGAAGCCCTTGAGGATGGCCGGATAGCCGAAGTTCCAGACCGGAAAGACGAGCACCAGCGCTTCCGCCGCGCGTACCCGCTCCACATAGTCGCAGACATGTCCGACATTGATGTCCTCGTCGTGATAGTCGATCCGTTCCTGACGGCTGAGACAAGGCTCGAAGCCTTCCTGGTAAAGATCGCAATCATCGATCTCGTGCCCCGCCGCCTCCAGCGTCGCCACGACCTCGCGGTGAAGCGCCGCCTGGTAGCTGGTCTCGACCGGATGCGCAAAGAGGACGAGGACTCGCATGATTCAGCCGGCCCGCTGCAGGCCCGGAAAGAGGTAGGTCTTGTCGCTGGCGAAATCGAAATCCGGATCGTCCCATGCGATCATCTTGCCGGGATTGAGCAGGCCTTTCGGGTCGGCCTCCTTCTTGAAGGCAAGTTGAACCTCGTCAGTCTGCTTCATGCCACCCTCCTCCAGCGTGTAGCGGTGCGGATTGAAGATCGGCGCGCCCATATCCTCGTGGATCGCCATGATTTCCTCAAGCCGATCCTCGGTGGTGAAGCGCACAAGCGGCAGGCCGAAGCAGGTGACCTTGCCGTCGAAGCGTACGAATTCCAGGTGCGCCGGCACTTCGTCGCCGAACTTTTCATGGATTCGCTCCACCAGTTCAACCTGGTTCGGATAGGGGTAGAGAACCTGCAAATAGGTGATCGTCGGATCGACCCTGAGCGCTCTCAACGTCGTATGGTTCCAGCCGAGTTCGAAAGCCGGCGGCAGGCCCTTCAGGTCGGCCGCGTCCATGCCGTCCGCATTGAACAGCACCTCCGCATCGCGATATCGCATTGTCAGCGCCAGCATGGCGTCGAGCGCGAAGTCGGCCACCATGACGATGACCGCGTGGCTGTTGCGCCGCAGCCACGCCTTGTGGCGCAGGAAGTAATCGTGCGGCACCGGTGCGGCCACGACGGCTAGTTCCTTGATCGCGAGGCCGTCCTGCTCGCCGAGATCGTTGGCATATTCGGCCGCTGCCCTGAGCGACGGAAAACCGATAATGACATCGACCCAGCGATAGGCCGGCGCCAGCGGCACGGTGACCTCGGTGATGATGCCGTTGGTGCCATAGGCATGGCAGACCTTGTGCAGCTCCGCGCCGGTGAGTTTCAGAAGCCGCGGCTCGGCCTCCATGGTCGCCACTTCCAGCGCGATCACGTTGCCGAAATCGCGCAAGCCGCCCCACGTGAGGGAACCGACGCCGCCGGAACCGCCGGCAATGAAGCCGCCGAGCGAGGCGGTGTTGTATGTCGAGGGGTGCAGGCGGAGTTCCTGCCTGGAATCTTCCCGTGTTTGGCGGTCGATCTTCGCCAGGATCGCACCGGGCTCCGTGGTCACCTGCCCGAAGCCGGTATCGAGCACCTTGTCTAGGGCGGACAGGTCGAGCAGCACGCCGCCGGACAGTGGCACGGCCTGTCCGTAATTGCCGGTGCCAGTGCCGCGCGGCGTCACCGGAATGTCGTGCCGGTGGCACGCGGCAAGCACGCGTAGCAGCTCGTCCTTGCTCTTCGGCGTGACGACGAGGTCGGCCGTGACATGATCGAGTTGGCGCTTCAGCACCGGCGAGTACCAGTAGAAATCGCGGCTCTTCTGCTGGACGATCTTTTCGTTGTCCTCGATGCGGACGCCTTCAAGGTCTGCTCTGAGCGCGCTCACGTCCATCATTCCGCTCCCATCAGATCGTCGAGCTCGGCATAGTCGGGAACCTCGCGCTCGATCGCCACGCCGTCGCGGATCACCGTGCGGTCGCTCTCCGGCCGCGCCAGCAGTTCCGTCCAGCTTCGGCCCCGGAACAGCACCATGTCGGCCGGGCCGCCGACGGCAAGCGTGCCTAACCCTTCGAGCCTCATGATCTCCGCCGGCCAGCGCGCCACCGCATTCGGCCAGTCGCCGACCGGGTGGTCGAAATGGCAGATCCGCGTCGCCTGACGGTAGACCTCCAGCCCGTCCAGATCGCCGTAGGCGTAGAACGGGTCGCGGGTATTGTCGCTGGCGACCGCCACCCGGATGCCCCGCGCCTTCATCTCGTGCAGCAGCGTCACGCCGCGCCAGCGCGGCGTCGTGTCATCTGTGCGCCTGTCCTGCAGGTAGAGATTGCAGAGCGGAAGACTGACCGCGGCGATCCCCGCCTCCGCCACACGGTCGAGCGTGTGCAGCACCTCCGCGTCCGGCTGGCGCGCCAGCGAGCAGCAATGGCCGGCGAGGATCCGGCCGTCGAATCCGTGGCGGAGCGCGGCCTCGGCGATATGGTGCAGGCCGCGCGCATCCGGATCGGCCGTCTCGTCGGTGTGGAAGTCGAGGTCCAGTCCACGCTCCATCGCCGCACGGAAAACGCGGTCGAGCAGTTCGTCGAGATCCGGCACCATGTAGGCGACGGCGCCGAGCAAGCCGCCGGACGCGGCGACCCGGTCGGCAAGGCGCTCGAACCAGTCCGCCTCGCGCACCGCTTCGATGCCGATCAGGCTGACCGCCTGCAGCTCGATCCGGCCGGCCCAGGCCTCGCGCATCTCGGTGAACACCGGCCAGGAGATCTCCTCCTGCGGCGCAATGGAATCCAGGTGCGTGCGGATCGCCCGGGTGCCGTGGGCGTAGGCCGTCCGCAGGCTGAATTCCATCCGCCGGGCAACGTCATGCGCGGCCCAGCGCGCCGCCCGGTCGGCTCCGACGGAGGAGAGAGCGCCGTCGAACGTGCCGTCGGGATTGGGCGTCCGCGCCCAGATATGCCCCTTGTCGAGGTGGGTGTGGCAGTCGACGAAACACGGCCAGACCATGCCGCCTTTCAGATCGACTGTCGGGGCGGGCGATGCGTCGCTGCCGGCCGTACCGATTGCGGCGATGCGTCCGTCGGCGATGTCGATATCCAACCGGGCGAGGCCGTCTGCATCGCCGGGAATCCTTGCGCCGTCGATCAGGCAGACCGGCACGGTGGCGTTGGCGATGCGGAATGCCCCGGCATCGGGTATCGCGGCGAAACCCATGCTCATCTAGCGCTCCCGCGACAGGGCGCTTTCATGCCATTTGCGCAGCGCCAGGTGGGAGATCAGGCTGAGGGTGAAATAGACGAGGATGCCCGTGAAGGAGATCAGGATCAGCGCCGCGAAAAGGCGCGGGATCTTGAGCCGGTAGCCGGATTCGATGATCTGCGAGGCGAGGCCCGATGACTGCCCGGACGTGCCAGCAACGAATTCGGCGACCACCGCGCCGATCAGCGCCAGCCCGCCGGCGATCCTGAGACCGCCGAGGAAGTAGGGCATCGTCGCCGGAAGCTCCAACCGGATCAATGTCTGCCAGCGGCTTGCGCCGTTCATCCTAAAAAGATCACGCAGGTTCTGGTCGACGGAATTGAGACCGAGCGTCGTGTTCGACAGCACCGGGAAGAACGCGACGATCCAGGCGCAGAGCAGTAGTTTCGACGTCTGGTCGTCGACATAGATGTTGATCAGCGGAAAGATCGCCACGATCGGCGTCACCTGCAGGATGACGGCGAACGGGAACAGCGACATCTCGATCCACTTCGACTGCGAGAAGATTACCGCCAGCCCGACGCCGCCGATCACCGCAAGCAGCAGGCTGAGTATCATGATCTTGAGCGTATTGAGGAGCGCCCCGAACAGGAGCGGCCATTCCGCGAACAGGGTCCAGATGACAAGGCTCGGACGCGGCAGGATGTAATGCTCGATCCCGTTGACGACGCAGATCAATTCCCAGACGACGAGGGCCGCAGCCAGCACGACGACCGGCAGGACCCAGCGCGCCTTGCGCATCAGCCGCTCGCTGCGTTCCCGGCTCAGTTCCTCCTGATCGAGGACCTGCGGGCCCATCGCCTCGCTGTCGACATCGGCGGCCGTCATGCCGGCGCCTCCACGCCCCACATCGCCTCGTGCAGCTTTGCCGAGACCTGGCGGCAGAGCGCGGCGTAGGTGTCCGAGGTGCGGAAGGCCTCCGAGCGCGGATAGGGTTCGTCGATTGTCATCTCGGCGAACACGCGGCCGGGCTTCGCCGCCATGATGACGATGCGGTCGGACAGAAACACGGACTCAAAAACAGAATGGGTGACGAAGACCACGGTCAGCCCGAACTCCGACCACAGTTCCAGCACGTCGTCGTTCAGCTTGAAGCGGGTGATCTCGTCGAGTGCCGCGAACGGCTCGTCCATCAGCAGGATGCGCGGCCGCACGACCAGCGCCCGGGCGATCGACACCCGCATCTTCATGCCGCCGGAAAGCTCGCGCGGATAGGAGCCTGCAAAGTCCGCCAGGTGGACCCGCTCCAGCGCGTTCATCACCTCGTCGCGCACATCGCGTTTCGAGCGGCCCTTCAGCCGGAGCGGCAGCCAGACATTATCGAAAACGGTCGCCCACGGCATCAGAGTCGGCTCCTGGAAGACGAAGCCGATATCGCCGGCGCCAGGCGGGCCGCCGGCCCATTGCAGGCGCCCGCCTGTCGGCTGGCTGAGGCCGGAGATCAGCCTGAGCGCCGTCGACTTGCCGCATCCGGACGGCCCGAGCAGGCTCAGGAAATCGCCCTCGGCAATCGAAAGCGACATGTTCTCCAGCGCCACCGTGCCGTTGGCGAAGGTCTTGCCGACGCCGCGCATGGCAAGCAGCGGCCCGTCGCCGGGCCGCGCCGCCTTCGCCTCGTCCGCTGCCGCGTCCGCTGTCAGCATCGGGTCATGCCATCTACTTCTTCAGGTCCAGTCCGACGCCCTTGTTCACGAATTGCAGCGTGTACGACTTCTTGTAGTCGAGGTCGCCGTCGACCACGTCCGCCTTGACCATCTTGTCGAAGAAGCTCTTGAAGCGCTCGTCCGTCATCGCACCGATGCCGAGCTTTTCCGCGTCGCCGGAATCGACGATGCCGTATTTCTTCATCTGCTCGATGGAAAACGCGATCTGCTCGTCGGACATGCCCGGATTGTCTTTCTTGATCGCCTCGTTGGCGGCGGCATTGTCGCCGTAGAGATAATTGTACCAGCCGATCGCCGAGCCATCGACGAAGCATTGCACCGCCTCCGGCTTGGTCGCGATCATCTCGTCCGTGGTCTCGATGGTCGTGGCGTAGGTGTCGAAGCCGTAATCGGCAAGCAGAAACACGTTCGGCTCGAAACCGCCCTCGGTCTTGATCGCGAACGGCTCGGAGGTCACGTAGCCCTGCTGGCCCGACTTCTTGTTTGCCAGGAACGGCGCCGGGTTGAACGTGTAGGGCTTGCGCTGCTCCGCCTTGAAGCCGTAGTCGGCCATCATCCACTGATAAAAGCTCTGGAAACCGTTGTCGCCGATGAAGAGCTCGGCGTCCTTCAGGCTTTCCCAGGTGTCGAAGCCCTCGCCGGGATGGGTGAGGATGACCTGCGGCTCTTTCTGGAAGTTGGCCGCGACCACCTTGATCGGGATCCCCTCCTGCACGGCCGAGAAGGCCTGCAGCAGGTTGCCGCCCATGTGGAACTGGATCTTGCCGGCGAGCAGCAGGGCGCGGTTGTTGACCTGCGGTCCGCCCGGCTGGATCGAGACATCGAGCCCGCACTTGGCGTAGGTGCCGTCGACCATCGCCTGGTAATAGCCGCCATGCTCGGCCTGGGCGAGCCAGTTGGTGCCGAAGGCCACCTTCTCCTGCGCGAATGCCGCGCCGAGGCTCAGGCCAAGGGCCGAAAGGCCGGCAATGCCTGCCAGCACCGGTTTGCGTGATCGTCTGGACATCATGATCTCTCTCCTCTGCAGGGCGCCGTGCTTATCGACCAGCCGGCGCCTCCATTCCCCTCGGGTTCACCCTTCGAACCTGCAAACCGCATGCCAGCGCGGGCCGCCGGGCCGCCGCCAAAATCGCCTGCCGCAAGCCTATAAATCGGTCAGTCTGCCGAATATTCAGGCAATCTGCTTATTTTGGCAAATCCGCGCGATCGCGGATACGCTCCAGCGGAAACCGCGAAGCCTCGGCGACCAGCTCCGCGAAGCCCGCCGCAACGTGCTCGACGATCCTCCGTCCGGTTTCCGCGCTGGCGGACGACGCGTCCCCGGCCACGCCGGCCGCGTGGATGTCCTGCGCCTGCCAACCGATACCGACGCCGCCCAGGTGGCGCAGACGGTTATAATCGCCCTCCATGTCGGCCATCACCGGGCGGAAATTCCGCGCCTCGTCCATCTTCACGAGGTCGGGTCGCAGATGCAGCATGATCGAGGTCTCGACCAGGCCGCCATGGATGCCGTGCCTCTGTTCTTCCGCGTCGACCAGGCCGTCGGGAAATCCCATGTGCCACCAGCTCGACGACACCGCCATCATGCCGAGCCGCACCCTGAGTTCGCGGGCGACGATCTCCATCACCTGCGGCTGGCCGCCATGGGCATTGAGGAAGACGATCTTCCTGAGCCCCGCCCTCCGTACGCCTTCGCCGATCGCCGTCCACAGCGCGATCAATTGTTCGGCGGTGTGGGTGAGCGTTCCGGGAAAGGCGAGGTGCTCGTTCGACTTGCCGACCGCCTGGGTCGGCAGCAGCAGCGCGTCGAACGTGCCGTCGAGCCGCGCAAGACTCTCGCGCGCGACCGCCTCTGCGATCACCGCGTCGGTAGAAACCGGCAGGTGCGGACCGTGCTGCTCGATCGCGCCGACCGGCAAGACGGCGACGGCGGTCGCCGGATCGAGCGTCTCGAAATCCGTCGTCGTCAGGTCCTGCCAATCGCGAAAGGGTGCCATCGGTCTCTCCCTGCCGGCCTTCCTTATCAGGGATTTTGCCGGGGGCGTCCACTGCAACGCGACAAACGCCCGCCCGTCATTCCGCCGCGCGCACGCTGCCGGTCCCGCCTGCGGAACCTTCGCCCGACACCAACGCCGAAAGGGCATCGACCAGCCCGGTTCCGAACTCGGCGTCGATGCCGGCCGGTCCGAGATCGCGGCTTGAATCTCCGAGCAGTTGCGCGACCGTCGCCGCGTCAAGGTCCGGATGCCGCTCCAGCATCAGGGCGATCACTCCGGTCACGTGCGCCGCTGCGATGGAGGTTCCAGACACGAGTTCGTACTTGCCGCCGGGCGCGGCGGTCAGCACGTCGACGCCGGGCGCGGCGATGAAGACGTAGGAGCCGCGGTTGGCGAAAGCGTAGAGGCCGTCCTTCTCGTCGGTCGCGGTGACCGCGATCACGCCGGGATGAGCCGCCGGCCAGGCCGGCGGGGCGTCCGGGCCGCCATTGCCGGCCGCAGCCACCATGATAACGCCACGCTCAGCGAGCGCATCCAGGGCGCGGATCAGCATCTTGTCGGGCGGCCCGGCGAAGCTCAGGTTGAACAGCCGCGCGCCGCGCCGGTAGGCCCAGTCCATGCTCTTCAGGATCGCAAACGTCGTCCCTGTGGTGCCACCGTCGGCCGCTTGGCCGAAGGCGCGCCCCGACAGGATGCGTGCGGCCGGCGCGATGCCCGTGAGCTGGCGATCCGACACGATGACGCCTGCCATCGCCGTGCCGTGTGCCATCGGCGCATTCTCCGCCCCGACCGCGTCGAAGCTTTCGACGATCACCTCGCGCAGTTCCGGGTGGCTGGTGTCGATGCCGGTATCGATGACGGCGACGACCACGTTGCGCCCGGTCGCCAGGCGGTGGGCGTCGGAAACGTGGATCCTGTCCAGCGCGAACTGCGCGCCAATGCTGCCGGCCCGCTGGCCGGGGTCGTAGTAATAATCCGGTCCGACGGCCTCGACACGGGGATCCTGCGCCAGCACGGCGGCGACCTCGTGCGCCTGAAGCCCGGGCGGAAGCTGCATCCGGTAGAGTTCGAACGGCAGCAATGTTGCCGGAACGCCGGGCTCGACGGTCAGCCCGTTCGCGGCGGCCAGTT
>DATHRP010000166.1:0-8056 GCA_035465195.1 Afifellaceae bacterium
CGGTTCCGCCGCGGCATGCCGGAATCTGTCGTCACGCTTCGGTCCCAGAGCTGGCAAGCCGGGCTTTACGACCTGCTGGAGGCCTATGGTTCGATGCGCCAACGGCAGCTCGTTTCGACGGTTCGGATCGCGCGTCGATCGGTCATGACGCTGTCGGAAGCCCGCGAACGGCTGACGCAGCTGATCGGCACGGCCCTGGACTGGGTGCCGATCGACCAATTTCTCACCGAATATCTTGTGCCGCCCGACATGCAGGCAAGTGCCCGGGCAAGCTCGCTGTCGGCGAGCCTGGAACTCGTCAAGGAGGGGGCGGTGGAACTGCGGCAAGGCGAAGCGTTCGCACCACTCTTTCTGCGCCGGAAGATCGATCCTGCAAAACTGTTCGAGAAATCGCTAGCAACGGGGACCGAGGATGGGTGATCTCTTTGTGATCGACGGGGAAGAAAACGTCACCAGCCTGTCACCGGATGACATGCGCGCCAACCTGCGGATCGTCGAGGCGATGCTGTTCGCGTCCTCCGATCCGCTGCCTGAGGCCGAACTGGCGCGGCGGCTGCCGGAGGGCGTAGATGTCGGTGAACTGATCAAGGAACTGCAGCAGGCCTATGCCGGCCGCGGGGTAAACCTGCAGAGGGTTGGGAACGCCTGGGCGTTCCGTACGGCATCCGATCTCTCCTACCTGATGCGCAACGAGGTGGAAGACGAGAAGAAGCTGTCGCGCGCGGCGCTGGAGACGCTTGCCATCATCGCCTATCACCAGCCGGTCACGCGGGCGGAGATCGAGGAGATAAGGGGCGTCAGCACCTCGCGCGGCACGCTCGACGTGTTGCTGGAGACCGGCTGGATACGGCTTCGCGGACGGCGTCGGACGCCTGGGCGGCCCGTGACCTTCGGTACGACGCCCGCGTTCCTCGACCAATTCGACCTTGAACAGATTTCCGACCTTCCGGGCCTTTCGGAGCTGAAGGGGGCCGGCCTGCTGGATGCAGCGATCCCGAAAGGCTTCGAGGTTCCGATGCCGAGCGATGACGAGTCGCTTGGCGAGGACGAGGATCCGCTGGATCCCGGGGATCTGGAAGACGCCGAAGCCTCAATCTGAACGGATTCGGTTGCAGGCGCGGGCGGTTCCGGCCATAAGCGCGCTCGATGCCCGATCAGTCGACACTTTCATCGGCCCGCCGCCGTCGTGCAACGGCGACCTTCGCTTCGCGGCTCTCGCTGCGCGGCCTGACCCGCCGCTACGGCTGGACTGTCGCGCTCGATGCGGTGGACCTGGACGTGGAGCAGGGGGAGGTCGTCTCGCTGCTCGGCCATTCCGGTTGCGGCAAGACAACCCTGCTCAGGATTGCCGCCGGCGTCGAGTTTCCGAGCGAAGGCTCCGTGCTGATCGACGACAAGCCGGTTGCATCCGGCAATATCTTCCTGCCGCCGGAAAAGCGGAATGTCGGGCTGATGTTCCAGGATTATGCGCTGTTCCCGCACCTGACGCTGCTGCGGAACGTCATGTTCGGCCTGACGGCGCTCGACCGGGCGGCGGCCCGAAGCGAGGCAAGGGCGGCGCTCGGACGTGTGGGCCTGGAGCGGTTGATGGATGCCTACCCGCACGAAGTGTCCGGCGGCGAGCAGCAGCGCGCCGCACTGGCGCGCGCCATCGTGCCGCGACCGGGGATTCTGCTGATGGACGAGCCGTTTTCCGGGCTCGATTCCCGCTTGCGCGACAGTGTGCGCGAGGAGACGCTGGCGGTGCTGCGTGAAACCGGCGCGACCGCGGTGATCGTGACCCACGATCCGGAGGAGGCGATGCGGATGAGCGACCGGATCGTCCTTATGCGATCGGGCCGGATCGTCCAGAACGGGTCGGCGGAAGATCTCTACAATGCGCCGCAGAGCCTGTTTGCCGCGCGGTTCTTCAGCGAACTCAACGAGATACCGGGAACGGTAACGGGCGGCCGTGTGGTCACCGGTGTCGGTTCATTCGATGCGGCCGGTTTGCCTGAAGGCGCCAGCGCGGTGGTTGCCGTGCGTCCTCAGGGGGTGGTTCTGACGCCGGGCAGCGGTGGCGACGGCACGGCCGGGCGGATCGTTTCCAGGCGCTTTCTGGGCGAAATCGACCATTTCGACGTGGCAGTGGGCGGCCTGGAGTCCTACTTATTGTCTCGGAGGCGGCCGGATCAGCGGCTTCCGGCCGGAACCGAGGTGATTGTCAGCTTCGATCCGCGGGATGTCCTGGTCTTTAGGGCAGATGATTGAGGCTGGTTGAAGCCTGCCCGGCAATCTGCAATAGTCCGCGCAAATTCGCGAAATAAGGCGAAACGTGAAAGGCTTAGTAATATGGGACAGATCGGACCCTGGCAGATCATCATCATTGCGGTGGTCGTGGTGCTGCTGTTCGGACGCGGCAAGATCTCCGAGCTGATGGGTGATGTCGCGAAGGGCATCAAGAGTTTCAAGAAGGGCCTCAAGGAAGAGGAATCGGATACGGCGGCGACGATCGAGCACAAGGATGCTCAGGTCATGGAGCCGGCCGAGAAGAAATCCGAAGCCAGCTGACGGCCCTGTCCGCTTGGACGGGCAAGTTCGATGTTTGATATCGGCTGGAGCGAGCTCCTGGTCATAGCTGTGGTGGCGATCATCGTGGTGGGTCCGAAAGACCTGCCGGGGATGCTGCGCGCGTTCGGCAAGACGATGAGCCAGGTCCGGCGCACCGCCAACGATTTCAAGCGGCAGTTCAACGAGGCGCTACGTGAAGCGGAAGACGAATCCGGGCTGAAGGATACTTCCGAACAGCTGAAAGGCATCGGCTCGATCAACCCGGTCGCCGACGTCAAGAAAGAGCTGAACGAACTGACGAAAGAGGCCAGCGTCACGGCGCCGGATTCGACCCCGGCCAATAAGCCGGAAACCGCGGCGAAGCCTGCCGCGAAATCGGCGAATGCTTCGGCCAAGCCGAAGTCGGCCGCCAAGAGCGCCAAGAGTGCCAAGAGTGCCAAGAGTGGAAGTGACGCGGCATGAGCGCCGACGATATCGATGCCTCAAAGGCGCCGCTGATCGAGCATCTGATCGAGTTGCGCCAGCGGCTGATGCGGTCGATCATCGCGATCGCCATCGCCTTCGTCGTCTGTTTCTATTTCGCCGACGAGATTTTCAACTTGCTGATCATTCCCTATGAGCGCGCCGCCGGCGCTGAACGGGAAATCCGGCTGATCTACACGGCGCCCCAGGAATATTTCTTCACGCAGCTGAAGCTCGCCCTGTTCGGGGCGATGTTTCTCGCCTTTCCGATCCTGGCAAACCAGATCTACAAGTTCATTGCGCCGGGTCTCTACCGCCACGAGCGGCAGGCTTTCCTGCCCTATCTGATTGCGACGCCGATCCTTTTCGCCGCCGGAGCGGCGCTGGTCTTCTTCCTGGTCATGCCGCTTGCGCTGCAGTTCTTCCTGTCGATGGAACAACAAGGCGGTGCAGGGAAGGCCACGATCGAACTGCTGCCCAAGGTCAATGAATATCTCGGGCTGGTCATGACGCTGATCTTCGCGTTCGGTCTCGTATTCCAGATGCCCGTTGTCCTGACGCTTCTGGCACGGGCGGGGCTGGTTTCCAGCGATACGCTGAAGACGAAACGCAAATACGCCATCGTGCTCACCTTCATTGCCGCCGCGGTGCTGACGCCGCCCGATCCGATCAGCCAATTGGGCCTTGCGATACCGACACTGCTTCTCTACGAGGTGTCCATCCAGGCCGTGCGTTTGGTGGAGGCCCGCCGCAGGGAGCGGGAAGCCGCCGAAGAAGCGGCCTGACACGCCCGACCGGAGCCGAAAATGCTGGATATCAAATGGGTCCGGGACAACCCGGACGCGCTGGACAACGCCCTGAAGGCACGCGGGGCCGCGCCGGCCGCCGCCGAGCTCGTTGCGCTCGACGATCAGCGCAGATCGCACATTGCCAAGCTGCAGGATGCCCAGACGCGGCGCAACGCGGCATCCAAGGATATCGGCAAGGCGAAGGCTTCCGGCGACGAGGCAGCGGCACGGAAGCTGATCGACGAAATCGCGGAGCTGAAGGATTTCATCCAGACCGGAGAGGACGAAAGCCGCCGCCTCGACGCGGCACTCAACGATGCGCTGGCGAATATTCCCAACGTTCCTCTCGATGACGTGCCGGTCGGCGAAGACGAGGCTGCAAACGTCGAGGTCCGCAAGGTCGGCGAGCCGCGGCAGTTCGACGGCGCCAAAGAACATTACGATCTCGGCGAGACGCTCGGCATGATGGATTTCGAAGCCGCCGCGAAGCTTGCCGGCTCCCGGTTCGTGGTCCTGAAAGGTCAACTCGCAAGGCTGGAACGGGCGCTCGGCCAGTTCATGCTGGACCTGCACACCGGGGAGCATGGCTACACCGAGGTTGCACCGCCGCTGCTGGTCCGTGACGAAGTGCTCTACGGCACCGCCCAATTGCCGAAGTTCGCGGAGGACCAGTTCCGCACGACCGACGACCGCTGGCTGATCCCGACGGCCGAGGTTCCGCTGACCAACCTGGTGCGCGAGGAAATCGTCGAGCAGGCGCAACTGCCGATGCGTGTAACGGCGTTGACGCCCTGTTTCCGTTCGGAAGCGGGATCGGCGGGGCGCGATACACGGGGAATGCTGCGGCAGCATCAGTTCACCAAGGTGGAACTCGTCTCGATCACAGAGCCGGAGGGCAGCCTGGAAGAGCTGGAGCGGATGACGCAATGCGCCGAGGAGGTGCTGAAGCGGCTCGGGCTGGCTTACCGGGTGGTGGTGCTTTCCACGGGCGACATGGGGTTCGGCGCGCGCAAGACCTACGATATCGAGGTCTGGCTTCCCGGCCAGAAGGCCTATCGGGAGATTTCCAGTTGTTCGGTCTGCGGCGATTTCCAGGCGCGGCGCATGGCTGCACGCTACCGGCCGGCCGACGGCGGCAGCCCGCGCTACGTGCACACGCTCAACGGTTCCGGAGTCGCGGTCGGCCGCGCGCTGATCGCCGTCATGGAAACCTACCAGAACGAGGATGGATCGATCGGCGTACCCGATTGCCTGAAACCCTACATGGGCGGGCTGGACCGGATCGGCTAGGCAATGCGGATTCTCGTCACCAACGATGACGGCATTCATGCGCCGGGTCTCGATGTCGCCGAGCGCATCGCGCGCCAGCTTTCGGAAGATGTCTGGGTGGTTGCGCCGGAGACCGACCAGTCGGGGGTTGCGCATTCGCTGACGTTGAGTGATCCGATCCGGCTGCGCGAGGCCGGACCGAGGCGGTTCGCGGTGCGCGGTACGCCGACCGACTGCGTGATCATGGGCCTGAAGGAGGTCATGGGCGAACGTCCGGACCTTGTCATTTCCGGCGTCAACCGCGGCCAGAACATTGCCGACGACGTCACCTATTCCGGAACGGTTGCCGCGGCGATGGAAGGCACATTGCTCGGTATTCCCTCGATTGCGCTGTCGCAGGCATACGGCCACGGTTCGCGAAGCAATCCGCACTGGTCGAATTCCGAAACCCACGCACCGGAACTGATCAAGCGTATCTGGTCAGATGGCATCCCGCGGGGAACGCTGATCAACATCAATTTTCCCGATTGTCTGCCTGATGACGTGACGGCGATAACGGTGACCAGCCAGGGCCGGCGTATTCCGGACTGGCTGAAGATCGATCACAGGATCGACGGGCGCGGTCACCCCTATTACTGGATCGGTTTCCAGCGGACGGACGCGGAACCGGAAGACGGCAGCGATCTGGCGGCACTGGCAGAACGCAAGATATCCGTCACCCCGCTGATGCTCGACCTGACCGACCGCGCCGAACAGGCCCGGCTTCGCGGCGTGCTCGACGCGGAGTGAGGCGTCGGGCTTCGAAATCGTCATATGTCGCTGTCGCATCGATCGCCGGTTCGGTGTTACACAATCGGCAGACGGCTTGACGGGTTGCGGTGATGGCGGACGAGCCCTGGTCCCGGCGGAATGGCGAAACGGATGACGAGACGCGGGTGCGCGTGGCGTCTCTGATGCTGAGGCTGCGGTCCAGCGGCGTCTCCGACCGGCGGGTGCTGAACGCGATCGAGTCGATACCGAGGGACCTGTTCGTGCCCGACGAATTTCGGGAGATGGCCTACGAAGATCGCGCCTTGCCGATCGAGTGCGGGCAGACGATCAGCGCACCTTCGGTCGTGGCGACCATGACCGCTGCATTGCAGCTCGGCGACCGGCACAAGGTCCTTGAGGTCGGCACCGGCTCCGGCTACCAGACGGCCATCCTGGCGCGTCTGGCCCGGCGCGTGACCACGCTGGAGCGGTACAAGACGCTGATTCAACTGGCCGAATCCCGCTGGACCCAGCTGGGTATCGGAAATATCAGCGCAATCCAGTCTGACGGGACGCTTGGATGGAAGCAGCAGGCGCCGTTCGACCGGATCCTGATAACCGCCGCTTGTCCGGAGGCACCTTCGAAGCTGGTGGCCCAGCTCGCGGAGGAGGGGATCCTTATCGCTCCAATCGGCAGCAGCGAAGCCGTGCAGCGCCTGACTTTTTTCCAGAAATTCGGAACCCGCGTCGATACGCGGGACCTGGGCGGCGTGCGGTTCGTACCGCTGGTCGCGGGGGTCGCTCAGAATCTATGAATACGAGCGCGGCTGCATGCAGCGCCCGGAATCTCGATTCTGGACCGTATGCCAGTGGTTATCTTAACTGCTTGTCAACGTTAATGGTTTCTAATCGCGGCCAGTGAAAAATCAAGCACGGGTTGGAAGTATGCGCCGCGTGAACCTATCGAACCGAGAAAAATCGCAAGCCAGATCTCTGCTCCGCTTCGGTGTCCTGGCGGTCTTCGCCGGTCTCGGCGCCGGCTGCAGTGCCGATGCAGTTCGCCTGACAGAGCCGCTGTTCACAAGCTCGACCGCGAACCAGCGCAGCATGGTGCCGCAATCGCCTGTGCCGCCGCGTCCGACCAATATCGCCTCGGCCAATTCCGGAGTGATTGAACGCCAGCCGCTGCCGCAGCCCGGTGCTCCGGCCTATTCCTCCGCTGCGCCGGCGCCGGCCCAGACCGCAGAAGCGCGGCCGCGGCCCTATACGCCGCCCAAGCCATACGCAGCATCCGGCCAGCCGAAACCGCTCGGCGCACTGCCCGCGCGCAATGTCGCGCAGGCGCCGCAAGCCGGCGGATCGGGAACCTATGTCGTGAAATCCGGCGATTCACTTTGGTCGATCGCGAACCGGACGGGAACGACCGTTTCAGCGCTCCAGTCTGCCAACAATCTTTCCGGCAATTCGATCCGCCCGGGACAGCGTCTTGCGCTTCCGGTGGGCGCGACCGCTCCGGTACAGGTTGCGGCGGTCGAGCCGACCACGATGAACGATGCAACGGGCTCGGCGGCAATCCCCAATCGGGCGCCGGTGCGCAGGCCCGTGCAGGCGGAAAAGCCGGCCGCGGCCGCCCAGCCGTCCACGCCGAGGGTGACCGAAAAGCCCGTCGGCTATACGCCGCCGGCTCGCGCCGCGGCGGAAAAGCCGGCCGTTCCGGCGAACAGCCAGGTTGCGGCCAAGCCGACCGAGCCGGTCAACACGGCTTCGACGGAAGGAAGCGGTTTCCGCTGGCCGGTACGCGGCCGGATCATTTCCGGCTTCGGCAAGAAGCCGAACGGCGAACGCAACGATGGTATCGATCTGGCCGTTCCGGAAGGCACCAGCGTCAAGGCGGCGGAGTCCGGTGTCGTCATCTATGCCGGCAACGAGTTAAAGAGCTACGGCAATCTCGTGCTCGTGCGGCATGAAAACGGCTGGGTTTCGGCCTATGCACACAACAAGGAACTGCTGGTGAAACGCGGTGACCAGGTGCAGCGCGGGCAGGTCATCTCGCTTGCAGGCCGCACCGGTGGCGTCGACAGTCCGCAGGTCCATTTCGAGCTGCGCAAGGGCGCGACGCCCGTCGACCCGATGCAGCATCTTTCCGAGCCGGGCTAGTGCCCGACTCGGGAACGGCGTCAGGTCAGCCTGACGCCGTTCCTGCCTGCATAATCCTGAACATACTGCCAGGCGACACG
>DATHRP010000167.1:0-2755 GCA_035465195.1 Afifellaceae bacterium
GCGTGCGATGGCAATCCGCTGGCGCTGGCCGCCGGATAGTTTCACGCCGCGCTCGCCGACATGGGCGTCGAAACCCTTCCGGCCCTTGTAATCGGCAAGGTCCGGGATGAACTCGTCGGCCCGCGACAGGCGCGCCGCCTCAGCGACCATGGCGCGGTCGGCGTCCGGCCGTCCGTAGCGGATATTGTCGAACATCGACTCGACTTGCCGGCGCCGGACGGCCCGACGAGGCCGATCTTCTCGCCCGGCGCGATTTCCAGCGTCAGGTCGTCGATCACGCCGCCGTCGCGCCCGTAATGGAAGCCGATATGGTCGAAGCGGATCCCGCCACGGCCCACCTTGAGCGGCACGGCGGTCGCCCGGTCGACGATCGTATGCGGCCGCGAGATCGTCTCCATGCCCTCCTGCACGGTGCCGATATCCTCGAACACGTCGGTGATCACCCACATGATCCAGCCCGACATGTTGGCGATGCGGATCGTCAGGCCGCCGGCCAGCGCGACCGCGCCGATGGTGAGTTCGCCGACCATCCACAGCCACACCGCCAGCACGCCGGTGCCGGCCATCAGCACGCCGTTGATCATGACCACGGCGATGTTGAGCCCGGTGATGTAGGCGATCTCGTCGCGGAACCGCCGCGTGTGGTCGACCAGCGCCTCGCGGGCATAGCCGTCCTCGCGTTCGGCATGGGCGAACAGCTTCACCGTCTGCACGTTGGTGTAGCTGTCGACGATGCGGCCGTTCAGCATGGAGCGGGCGTCCGACACCGCCTTGGCGCGCTCCTGGATGCGCGGCACGAACCACCAGATCAAGATCACGTAGCCGCCGACCCAGGCGATCAGCGGCAGGGTGAGCCGCCAGTCCTGCTCGAAGAACAGCACCAGCGCGCTGACGGCGTAGATGCTGACGAACCAGATCGCGTCGACCATCTGCAGCACGGATTCGCGCAGCGCCGGGCCAGTCTGCATCACCCGGCTGGCGATCCGGCCGGCGAAGTCGTTGGCGAAGAAGCCGACCGACTGGCGCAGCACGTGCCGGTGCGACTGCCAGCGCACCAGGTTGGTGAACGACGGCACGACCACCTGGTTCTTCAGGATCTCGTGCAGCCCGAAGATCACCGGCCGGATGACCAGCACGACGGCCAGCATCCAGGCGAGCAGCGGGCCGTGATCGGCGATCAGGGTCGCCGGCGTCGTGGCGCCCAGCAGGTCGACAATGTCGCCGACGAACTTGAGCAGCGAGACCTCGACCAGCGCGCCGGTGAAGCCGGTGACCATCAGCGCGACGAGCGCCGGCCAGACCTGGCGGCTATAGTGGACGTAGAACCGCAGCAGCCCGTCCGGTGGCGTGGCGGCGGCGGGAATCTTCAGCGGATCGATAAGGCGTTCGAAATACGAAAACATGGCTCAATTCCAGCGGAGGGAGACGAGGGTCCCGGCCGGATGAGCCGCAGGCGCGCGGTATCGGACCGGTGGTCAGGCTTTGGGCGGAATGGTTCTTGGCATTGACACCTCCGGCATAGCGCGGCTGAAAAGCGGAGACGAAAACGGCCGGATTGCCCGGCCGATACGTCCCGATGCTTGTAATCCTACACCAAGGCGGTTCGATGGCAAGCATCAACCGACGATTGACCGATCACATTTTCGCATGACCGCAGGTGCCGCATGATCGCCCTCGCCCTCTACCAGCCGGACATCCCGCAGAACGCCGGCACCATCCTCCGGCTCGGCGCCTGTCTCGGCGTTCCGGTGCACGTCGTCCACCCGACGAGCTTCGCGCTCTCCGACCGCAACCTGCGCCGCGCCGGCATGGACTATCGCGACCGGGCGAACCTCACCGAGCACGACGACTGGGCGGCCTTCGAGGCATGGCGTCGGCGCGAGAACCGCCGGCTGGTGGCGCTGACGACTAAGGCGGATCGGCGCTACACCGACTTCGCGTTCGAGGCGGGCGACGTGCTGCTGCTCGGCCGCGAATCCGCCGGCCTGCCGGAGGCGGTGCACGCTACCGCCCACGCCCGCCTCGCGATCCCGATGGCCGCGGGCACGCGTTCGCTTAACGTCGCGGTGGCGGCCGGTATCGTCGCCGCCGAGGCGCTCCGGCAGCTGGACGGATTCCCGACTGCGGACGGGTGACCCGGGGGGTGGTTTGCGCAATCGGGCGGGGAAACAACCCCATGCACGGTTTGCGCGGGGTTTATGATCGGGCTTTGATCTATGCCTTAACCGACTGGAATCATTGAAATAAAGACCGTCAAATGCGGCAACCTTTTCTCGTTGCACATGCGCGGCGGGCAAACTGCAACGTCAGGCCGGCCGGGAGGAACTCACGGTGCCGGAGCCGAGCGCGCCCCGCTATCCGCAAAAACCACATACATCTGTCATTGCCGGCCGTTCGGCTGCGCTGATGTCCCGGCAATCCGGTTTCGCCGATGATCCGGTGTCGGGCGGCCAGGTATCCGCTCCGTCCCGGCAGCGCGAACCCTCGCGGCGGCTTCTACGCCAGGGTGTCGAACATTGTCACGACCGGAAGGCACGCCTAGTCTGGTGCACGCTGGACGCGTCACCACACGAATAACCAGAAAAGGAGGGTGTCAAGATGAGCGCCAAACACACCGGAAATTGTTTCTGCGGAGCGGTCGAAGTCGAGGTGACAGGCGACCCGGCGGCGATGGGCTATTGTCACTGCCAGTCATGCCGCACCTGGTCGGCCGGCCCGGTCAACGCCTTCACGCTGTGGGCACCCGACAATGTGA
>DATHRP010000168.1:0-9939 GCA_035465195.1 Afifellaceae bacterium
TGGAGCCAGGCCTCGGAGAGGCCGCTCGACGGCAGCGAGAAGATCCCGACGCAGATCTATAACGGCTACGGCGAATATGTCGCCGGAATGTATGCGGGAATGGAAAGCGAAGGCGACAGGCTTTTCCGCTGATCAGGCGGCGGCAGGCAGGGAAAGCTCCACGCAAAGTCCGCCGCCGCCGGATTCGTCGAGACGGATCCGGCCGCTGTAGGCGCTGACCAGTTCGGAGACGATATCCAGCCCGAGGCCGGATCCGGGCGTGCGCATGTCCAGCCGGACACCGCGCTGCAGCACCTGCTCGCGCTTTTCCGGCGGTATGCCGGGTCCGTCGTCGTCGACCACCACAACGATCTCGGAATCGACGCGTCTGGCCGTCACGCTGACCGACGACTCGGCCCATTTGATCGCATTTTCCAGAATGTTGCCCAGCACCTCCAGCAGGTCCTGCTGGTCCATGGCGACGGTCAGGACCTTGGGTGCGTCGATGGTCATGGGGATCGATTCGCCGTGTGGCGTCCGCGAAAGGGTGGCCGTCAGCTTCTCGATGATGGGCGTGACGTTGGTGCGCAGGTTGCGCGACAGCGCCAGGGCGTTGGCCCGGGCGCGGGTCACTTCGCGTTCGACCTGGCGCTGCATGGTGTCGGCGACGCTTTCGATCCGCTCGGCCGCTTCGGTATCGCCCGACTCGCGCAATTGCCTGATCTCGGAGCCGAGCACTGCAAGCTGTGTCTTGAAGCCATGCGCGAGATCGCCGGCGCGGGCCCGGGCCCGGTCGAGGTTCCGCGCCTGGGCGTCGAGCAGGTCGTTCAGTTCGTCGGCGAGGGGCTGCAGCTCTTCCGGATAGGTGTCGCTCAGCCGCTCGCGCTTGCCGGAGCGGATGAAGGCCAGTTCGTCGCGCACCCGCATGACCGGCTTCAGGCCGAAGGCGACCTGCAGGTAGCCGCCGACGATCAGGACCAGCGCAAGGATGCCGAGATATTTCAGCACCTCGCTGACGAAGATATCGAGCCGGAAATCGATCCAGGTCCTGTCGAAGCCGATCGCCACCCGCACCACCGCCGGCTCGAACCCCTGCGGCAGCTCGATCTTGCCTTCCAGCACGAGCAGTTCGTGGTTGCGGGGACCGCCGGCAAGCGCCCGATGGACGACAAGGCCGCCGTCGGAACTGGCGGGGAGGGCGATAACGTCCGTCCACAGCGACCGCGAGCGCAGGACCGGGTTGCCCGACATGTCGGTGATTTGCCAGTAGAGACCGGTAGAGGGTTGCGCGAAACGCGGATCGGTCGGCGGGTCCTGCAGCCGCAGCTTGCCGTTCTCGTCGTGTTCGAGCCCGGCGACGATCTGGTTGATATGCACTTCAAGGTCGTCGACCACCTGCCTCTCGAGCTGCCATTCGAACAGCAGGATGATGCCGAGCCCGGCTATCGCCAGGGTAATGACGATGAGGTAGCCGCCGGCGATCAGCAGTCGGAGCTTGAGCGAGCTCATCGGCTTCATGCCGCCGATGAGCTGATCAGGTAGCCGAACCCGCGTTTCGTCTCGATGAGTCCTTCGCCGACCTTGCGCCGGACCCGCCCGATCAGAACCTCGACGGCGTTGGAATCCTTCTCGCCGTCATAGGCATAGAGGTGCTCGCTGAGCTCGGTCTGCGTGATAACCCGGTCCTGGTTGTGCGCCAGATAGGCGATCAGCCGGTATTCCAGCGGCGAAAGCGCGATCGGCTTCTCGTTGACCGATACCGACATCATGCGCGTGTCGACGGTCAGGGCCCCGACCTGGATCGTCGTGGTGGCGTGGCCGGCCGCGCGGCGCACGATCGCACGCAGGCGGGCAACCAGTTCCTGGATCTGGAACGGCTTGACTAGGTAATCGTCGGCGCCGGCGTCGATGCCGTCGACACGCTCCTGCCAGGCGCTGCGGGCGGTCAGGATCAGGACGGGAAAGCTATGGCCCTCGCTGCGCCAGCGCTTGAGGATCGTCAGGCCGTCGATGCCCGGAAGACCGAGATCCAGGATGACGGCGTCATAGGGCTCCGTTCCGCCGGTGAACCAGGCTTCCTCGCCGTCGTTGACGACGTCGGCTACGAAGCCGGCCGCCTGGATGGCGTCCCGGACGTCCTCCGCGATGCGGGCGTCGTCCTCGACGATCAGAACCCGCATTGGCACGCTCCGTCAGAGAGGAATTCCGGTCCTAGCGTTGACATAGAGATCGACTACCCCGCCACTGTCCTTGAGGATGCGCAGCCGATAGATCTTGAGACTCCGCAGCTGCATCAGCCGGACGCCCACCAGCTCTCCGCATTGCTGGGGTTTCAACTCGGCCAGAACATCATCGAGCGGAATAATCTCACGACGCAGTTGAGAAATGGTTAGTTGGTCCCCGGAAACCGGACGAATCCCGGCTATCGCACCGGCGTGGTTTTGCGCGGCACAACGGTATGAACCGCCCGTATTAGCCGGATTTTCGTCCTTTTCGGCCAGCGAAATGGCCGGTGCGCCGGTAATCAGCGCTAAAACAGCGATAAACAGGGGATTTCGGCGCCGCTGAACCATGCGCCTTTTCAACATGATCCAACCTGACAAAACGCTGACAATCGCGCTCAGGTAGCTGTCACGGGTGTTTTGCTAGTGTGCCTGTCATCGGATGCTCCTTCCGATGTTGTGAACCTGGATTTGAAAGGCGTGTGGAGTTGCCGTTCTACTTTATCGCACTGGCCATGATCGGCATTCTGGCGGTTCAGTACCGGACATTCAGGCCGTCCGGGCAAAGCCACCAGCTGACATCGATCGGCAGCGGCAGCCCACACGCCTTTCACAAATCCCGAGCCGTTGCGGTACTGCTCGCCGCACCGGCCTCGACCCCTGGATGGACCTGAAGGACGCATAAACTGAACCGGCGCAACCGGGATCCCTTTTTGCTCCAGGCAACCGGGCGCGCGGCGAAAACCATCCACAAGGGTACGGGATCGAAAATGCCCTGTTGCGGAAACCGCAACCGGGCATCTTCTTTATGGGTTCGGGAAAATGCCTCGAGGAAGCCGGCCGTCAGCCGGCGCCGCCTTCGATAGCCGCCGACAGGTCGACATATTCCTTGCAACTCGTCCCGCAGCGCTGGCCGATCTCGTCCAGCAGAACGCGGGCCTTGGCCAGTTCCCCCTTCTTGACATAGGCCTGACCCAGGTAATTGCGGACGAGCACGTTCTCGGGATCCAGCGCAAGCGCCTGCTTGTAGTAACGGATACCCTCGTCGACCCGGCCGAGATTGCGGGTCGCGTAGCCGCGGTAGTTGAGGATCTTCGCATTGTTCTGATCCTGCGCCAGGTCGAGCACGTCCAGGGCCTCTTGGAAGCGCTCCTGCTTGGCCAGGGCGTAGGCATAGCTGGCGAGGGATTCGTCGTCGATCAGCCCGGCATCGGCGGGAACGCACATCTGCTTCCGCTTGTCCCAGACCAGGCCCTTGCGGCAGGTCGGGGTCTCGTCCTCGTCGCCGGCAGCGTATGCGGTTGCCGCCAGCGGTGCCGCGAGAAGGGTCAGGGCAAGCGCCGACGGCAGGGTCGTGCGCTTCGTGGTCGCCTTGATCGTCGAAATCAAGTCACTCATTCGATGTCTCCAAGTCAGGCTGAGCCCCCCTCTCAGGGGCAGGTTGAAGGCCCGCAACGCCTCCTATCTAGGTTAGGGCATCCGGATCACCAGCCAAAATTATATTCGCGTTCGATCACATCATCGTAAACGCCGGATTGCCCGCGAGAACGCGTCACCGCTCAACCCCCTGTTTGCAAGGACTTTCGGCGTTTTCAGGGCAGCCGCGCGGATCCGCGGAAAATCGTCGTCCGGGGGTGGAATGTAACCGAGCCGATGGAGAAGCCGGTCGGCATGTCCCGTCAGGTAGTAGGAATAGTGCCACGGCAGTCGTCCGCCGTTTCCGCGGATCGTCGCGGCCAGCTCGTTGGTGCAGTTGCTGAGCAGCGTGTTGTAGAAGCGCGGGGCCCGGGTGAGTTCGCGGGTGCGCGCCACGAAGGCGTCGAAGACCAGCGCCATCTGTTCCGGCGTCAGTTCGAGGCGATACTGGTAGACGTTTTCGTCGAGATAGACGGCGCGACGCTTGATCAGGTCGGATTCGGCCGCCCAGACGTAGAGCAGTTCGTACTGTCTGAAGAGACCCTTCAGGCCCGAATAGGTTTCGCCGCGCTGCTTTCGCGCTTCCACGGAAACGCCGAGGAAGCGGCTCGGCGTGCCCTCGGCGAACTCGAAGACCAGGAAGGTGTGCGCGACGCCGTCCCAGGCGGGAAACGGGTCGAGATTGAACCAGACGGCCCGCAGCCGGCGGGGATCGAAGGTGCCGCTTTCCCAGCGCTTCGACACCGGTCCGTCGGCATCGTAGTCCCAGTTCCGGATATTGGTGATCAGCACTGTTCCGTCGTCTGCGGCCACCGCGTCGGACAGCCGCGCGACATCGTCCGCCCAGTCGCGGTCGAAGCTCGGCGTTCTGGACGCCAGGAAGGCGGCGAGAGCCGCCGCCGAAAGCGCGATCGCCAGCGACAGTCGCCTGAGCCATGGCCGGCGTTTGCGGTGGCGCGTGGCCGTTGTCATGCCCGGATCACCCCTCGGTCCGCTCCGGTTCGCAAACCCGGCCGGCGAAGCCGCCGACCCGGTTAACCATCTTTGCCGACAAAATGTCGAATTGCGATGGCCGATCTTGGGAATCGCGATAGTTAACGATAAGTTAACGGCGAGGAGGCCTGCAGGATTGCAGGAGGTTTCGATGAGGAACAGTCGCAGGATCACCGCGATTGCCGGATTTGCAATGGCCATGGCGCTCGGCGTGACCGCCGGGCAGGCGCTGGAGGGCGAAATCCTGAACGATTCGGGTCTGCGCATCGGTCCGAACGTGGATTATCCGCTGGTCGGCCGCGTGCCCAAGGGAGCGGATGTCGACGTCAACGGCTGCACGGAACGCGGCGGATGGTGCGTCGTCAAGTTCGGCGGCCGGCACGGCTGGGTCGCGCAGGGCGATGTGCGGATCACCGGCATCAGCAAGCCTGCCGAAAAGTTCAAGGACGCCATCATCGTCATCAACGTCGATGCCTATCGTCCCCACCGCTTCGGCAAGCGGCATCTCGGCAGCTCGGTCGTTCCCTACGTCGTCCAGCCCTATGGCACCACGGAAGACCGCAGCTACAGCATCATCGAGACCGATGGCGTCGAGGGTGTCGGCGGCAAGGGCGACCGCAAGCGTGATTTCGACGTCATCAAGGTGCGCTGACTTTCAGGCGGCCGGTTGAGGCAGATCAACGCTGCCTGACGGGAATCGATGAACATGGCAACAGGTCGGCCGGGCGCTGTCCGCCCGGCGAAGACAGGTTCATGGAGTCCCCCGATGACTTATACCAAAATCAAGTTCGCCCTCGTGCTGATCGCCGGCCTCGTCCTGCCGTCGTCGGCATTCGCCGCGCTCGGCATTGCCACCGGCAATGTGAACATGCGAACCGGTCCGAGTACGGGCTACCACGTCATCGTGACCATTCCGCGCGGCGCCAGCGTACGCATCTACGGCTGCGTGCGCGCATTCCGCTGGTGCGACGTCCGGTGGGGCGGATGGCGCGGCTGGGTGTCGTCGCGCTACCTGTCGTCGCGCGGCTATTACGGCCGCCCGCCCTATGTCTGGGGGCCGACCATCGGCGTTCCGATCATCCAGTTCCATTTCGACCGGTATCACGACCGTCATTACCGCGGAAAGAAATGGTACAAGAAGCCGCGCCGCCGCTATCACCGGCGGTGACGGCAGGAGGGATCGGTTGCACGCCGGACGCCGTCCGGCGACGGATCGTGTCAGCAGTGTCGTGCCGGAGCGGTCCTTCGCTCTTTCCCTTTGGGGCTCAGGCCGCCATATAGGGGGCCATGGCACGACGGACGACCAGAGACAACGATACCCCCGCCCGTGAAGAAGACGGTTTCGGCGAGGCGCCGCAGCCGCATCTCGACGGTCGACCGGCCGACCTGAAAGGTCCCGTCGGGCGCTGGGCGGACGACATATCCCGGTCGATCGGGCCGAAGGGCAAGGCGCCGGAGACCGGCCGTTCGGCGACGGACATGTCGCTGCCGCTTTCCCGGCCGGACGGCGAGACGAAACCGCCTGCCGCCGACCGCAAGAAAACCGCCGGCCGGAAACCCCGCCCCGCCGCCGACGAAAAGCCGCAGAAGACCGCCCGCGGCACGTCGATGGGCGGGAAGGGCACCGCCCGGGAGCGGGCAGGCGCGGGCCTCATGCCTGTGGCCGGCCTCGATATCGCGCTGGAGGATGCCGAGCAGCTTCCGGGATCCGGCGTGACGGCGACCGTCGAGGCGCTCGCGAAGCTGATCGAGGAGGGGCGGGACGAGTTCAAGGCCGGCACCTGGATGCCGCACCGGCCCGACCGTCCGGAGAAATCGGAAGGCGGAAAGGCATTCGCATTCAAGTCGCCGTTCGAGCCGAAGGGCGACCAGCCGCAGGCGATTTCCGACCTGGTTGCCGGCATCCGCGACGACGGCGAGGTGACGCAGGTGCTGCTCGGCGTCACCGGCTCTGGTAAGACCTACACCATGGCCAAGGTGATTGCCGAGACCCAGCGTCCGGCGCTGATCCTTGCGCCCAACAAGACCCTGGCCGCCCAGCTTTACGGCGAATTCAGGAGCTTCTTCCCGGACAATGCAGTGGAGTATTTCGTCTCCTACTACGACTACTACCAGCCGGAAGCCTACGTCCCGCGCAGCGACACCTATATCGAGAAGGAAAGCTCGATCAACGAGCAGATCGACCGGATGCGCCACTCCGCGACGCGGGCGTTGCTGGAGCGCGACGACGTGGTGATCGTCGCCTCGGTGTCGTGCATCTACGGTATCGGTTCGGTGGAAACCTACACCGCGATGACGTTCGGGCTGGATGTCGGCCACCGCGTCGACCAGCGCCAGATCATGGCCGACCTGGTGGCGTTGCAGTACAAGCGTTCCGACGCCAACTTCATCCGCGGCACGTTCCGGGTGCGCGGCGACACTCTCGAGATCTTCCCCGCCCACCTGGAGGACCGCGCCTGGCGGCTGTCCTTCTTCGGCGACGAGATCGAGGCGATCTCGGAATTCGATCCGCTGACCGGCAGGAAGACCGAAGACCTGAAGTCGGTGAAGGTCTACGCCAATTCGCATTACGTGACACCGAAGCCGACGCTGCAGCAGGCGATGAAGTCGATCAAGGCGGAGCTCGACTGGCGGCTGGAGGAACTCAGCAAGGCGGGCCGCCTTCTGGAGGCTCAGCGGCTGGAGCAGCGCACGAAATTCGACCTGGAGATGATCGCGGCGACAGGTTCATGCGCCGGCATCGAGAACTATTCGCGCTACCTGACCGGCCGCAAGCCGGGCGAGCCGCCGCCGACCCTGTTCGAATATCTGCCGGACAATGCTCTCGTCTTCGTCGACGAGAGCCATGTCACCGTCCCGCAGATCGGCGGCATGTACCGCGGCGACTTCCGGCGCAAGGCGACGCTGGCGGAATACGGATTCCGCCTGCCGTCATGCATGGACAACCGGCCGCTGCGCTTCGAGGAGTGGGACGCGATGCGGCCGCAGACGGTCTGCGTATCGGCGACGCCCGGCGGCTGGGAGCTGGAGCAGACCGGCGGCGTGTTCGCCGAACAGGTGATCCGACCGACCGGGCTGACCGATCCGCCGGTGGAGGTGCGGCCGGCCTCCAGCCAGGTCGACGACCTCTTGGGCGCGGTGCGCGAGACGGCCGAAAAGGGCTATCGCTCACTGGTCACCACGCTGACCAAGCGCATGGCGGAGGACCTCACGGAATATCTGCACGAGCACGGCGTGCGCGTGCGCTACATGCACTCCGACATCGACACGCTTGAGCGGATCGAGATCATCCGCGACCTCCGGCTTGGCGCCTTCGACGTGCTGGTGGGCATCAACCTGCTGCGCGAGGGGCTCGACATTCCCGAATGCGCGCTGGTCGCCATCCTCGACGCCGACAAGGAAGGGTTCCTGCGCTCGGCGACCTCGCTGGTCCAGACCATCGGCCGCGCCGCGCGCAATGTCGACGGCCGGGTGATCCTCTACGCGGATTCAGTGACGGGCTCGATGGAGCGGGCGATCGCCGAGACCGACCGCCGGCGCGAGAAGCAGATCGCCTACAACGAGGCGAACGGCATCACGCCGGAATCGATCAAGAAGGATATCGCCGACATCCTGGAAAGCGTCTACGAGCGCGATCACGTCCGCGTCGGCAAGGGGCCTGCCGGCGAGCGCGGCGCCGACGGCGAGGCGCTGATCGGCCACAATCTGCAGGCCCATATCGCCGACCTGGAGAAGCGGATGCGCGACGCGGCCGCCGATCTGGATTTCGAGGAGGCGGCAAGGCTGCGCGACGAGATCCGCAGGCTGCAGGCGAAGGAACTGGAGATCGCCGACGATCCGCTTGCCCGCGAGGAGGCGCGCGAACGCCGTCAGGGACGGCGCAGGCGGCGGTAGACTGCGAAGGCCGCAAGGGCGGCCGGCACGCCGGCGAACTGCGTCCGGGCGGTTGCGACCAGCGCCCAGACGAACTGCTCGGGGAACTCTGCCCAGATTTCGGTTCCATTGGTGACCCAGATCGGCCGGACACTGACCATGACCAGCGCCAGGGCGTAGGCAAACCCGTAACCGGCGAGGGCGGCAAGCGCCCAAGGGCGCAGCCGGCGCATCCCCGGGCGCGCGGAAAGCGTTGCCGCCAGCAGGAGCGTCAGCGAAAGGCAAAGGCCTATGACCATGGCGTGCAGCATGGAACCGTCCGTTCATCCGGCGTTCAGTTAACGCTCATTACACGGAAAACATGAGCTGATCACGCCCATCATGAGATCAGCCGGGAAGTGAGGGACCATGTCTGTAAAATCGCTTGTCGCAGCGGCGCTCTGCGCATCCGTTCTCGGGCTTTCCCTGCCCGGAGCGGCCGACGCATCGCACCGCTATCGCCGACATCATCATCACCATCACAACAATACCGGAGCGGCTGTCATCGGCGGCCTGGGTCTCGGGATCATTCTCGGCAGCGCCTTCGCGCCGCGCTACTACTCCCCCCGCTATTACGACGCACCTCGGGTCCGCTATCGCTACGGGCTGCGGCCCTGGACGCGGGAATGGTACGATTACTGCTCCCGGAGATACCGTTCGTTCAACTTCAGGACGGGCTATTTCCTCGGATATGACGGCCGGTATCACTTCTGCCGTTGATCGGTCTGCGGGTTCGCCGGCGCGTCCTCCCAACGCCGGATCAATGAACCTCGATTCCCCGGCCTTGGCCGGGG
Source organism: Afifellaceae bacterium (assembly GCA_035465195.1). GTDB lineage: Bacteria > Pseudomonadota > Alphaproteobacteria > Rhizobiales > Afifellaceae > CAMYKZ01. The sequence continues at coordinate 9,317 of DATHRP010000168.1, forward strand.
AATTTTTTTGAACCTTTTTCCGACGGTCCGCGTCTCACTGAACGAAAGGTTCGTTCAATCGCATTTCAATCAGAGAGGATGAGGACTATGTCACTGAAAACCTTCGCAATTGCAGCAGCCGCCGCAACCGTCGCCCTTACCGCCATACTTCCGGTCTCGCAGGCCGAGGCGGGACACCGCCATCACCGCCGCGAGGCGCTCTATGCCGGCGCCGGTTTCCTGGGCGGGTTCGTGGTCGGAAACATGGTTTCCAACCACAATCACTCCCACTACCGCGCTTACGGCTCGCTGCCGTCGGCACATGTCCAGTCGTGTTTCGACCGCTACCAGAGCTACCAGGTCGATACCAACACCTGGACCGATTTCCACGGTCGTACGCGGGTCTGCTACTCGCCGTACTTCTACTGATCCCGGATACACGAACGAGACCGGCCCTCCAGTTCCCGCAACAGCAACCAGTCCGGTCTCGGTGCGGCTCCGCCCCTCTCGCCGCACCCACCGGCTCCGCGCTCTGCGCGGGGCCGGTATTCTCTTGCTGTAACCGCATGTCCGCCCGCCCGTGCGACGCCTGACGGCTATTGCGTTTCGGGATGTTCCGGTACACAACATGCGCGTTGGCGGCC
>DATHRP010000169.1:0-2721 GCA_035465195.1 Afifellaceae bacterium
GGCCGCACGCTGCTCGGCTACCACGAACGGCAGAGCAACCGGATCGTCGATATCGCCGAATGCCCGGTGCTGGTGCCGGAGATCGGCGGGCGGATTGAATCCCTTCGCGAAATCGCCGGACTGATCGTACCCGCGGGCCGACCAGGGCGGGTGACGGTGCTCGCCACGGAAACCGGCATTGACGTCGACGTGGCGGGCGTACGTATGCCGGATCACGGGGCGAAGCGCCGCGAACGGCTGGTCGCGCTTTGCCGCAATGCGGCGGTCGCACGCCTGACGGTCGCGGGCGAGATCGCCGTCCAGCTCGAAGAACCGCGCCTCTCCGTCGCCGGCGCGGCGCTTCGCCCGCAGCCCGCCGCCTTCGCCCAGGCGGCCGAAACGGCCGAGACGGCGATCGGCGACCTCGTCGCCGGGCACCTGGCGGCATGCGGCCACATCGCGGACCTGTTCTCCGGCTTCGGCACCTTTTCTCTGGCGCTCGCCCGCTCTGCGCGGGTGCACGCCGTGGAGGCCGACGCCGCCGCGCTGACCGTACTCGACGAGGCCGTGCGGCACGCAAACGGGCTGAAGCCGGTCACCACCGAGCGGCGCGATATCATGCGCTTTCCGCTGGCCGCCCGCGAACTCGCCCCTTTCGACGGCGTCGTCTTCGACCCGCCGCGCGCCGGCGCGAAGGAGCAGGCCGCGGAGCTTGCGGCCTCGGACGTCGGCGCCGTCGCGGCGGTGTCCTGCAACCCGGCGACATTCGCCCGCGACGCCCGCATCCTGATCGACGGCGGCTACAGGCTGGAGCGCGTCGTGCCCGTCGACCAGTTCGTGTATTCAGCCGAAACCGAGATCGTCGGGCTCTTCGCACGCCAGGCGTGAGGAAACACCGGTATGCAGCCACTCGTATTCGCCAATTCGAATTCGATCGAATAACATCCCGCATGGCCGAACGACCGTTTAACCGCAGGCTTGCCGCCATCCTCGCCGCCGACGTGGTCGGATACAGCGCGCTGATGCGCGCGAAAGAGGAAGCGACTCTCGCCGCGGTCAGGTCGGATATCGACCAGGTTTTCGCTCCCTGTATCGACGCCCACGGCGGACGGATATTCAAGACGACCGGCGACGGACTGCTTGTGGAATTCGCCAGCGTCGTCGACGCGGTCAGATGCGCGATCCTCGTCCAGCACGACATGGCGGCGCGGAACGCCGGGCGCGACGAGGCGGACAGGATCCTCTTCCGGATCGGCATCAATCTCGGCGACGTCGTCAGCGAGGGCGACGACCTGTACGGCGACGGTGTCAATGTGGCGTCGCGGCTGGAAAGCCTTTCGGCGCCCGGCGGATTGTGCGTTTCCGAAGATGTCTACCGCCAGATCCAGGGCAAGGTCGACGCGCCCTTCGAGGATCGCGGCCTGCATGAGCTGAAGAACATCGACGGCAAGATCCGGGTCTTCGGCATGGCCGCGGGTCTGCCCGCGGAAGCCGGCAAGCCGGCCGCGATGTCGTCGCGCAGCGGCAATCCGGCCGGCCTCGTCATCGCGGTGGTCGCCGTCGCGCTGTTCGCCGCGGCGGGGCTTGGATGGTGGTGGCAGACGTGGCAACGAAGCGGTGAAACCGCGGACAGCGCATCCGGCGTTCGGCAACAGGCAGAGAAGCCGTCCATCGGCGTGCTGCCGTTCGCCGACATGTCAGAAGCCGGCGATCATTCCTATTTCTCCGACGGTCTGGCGGTGGACCTGATCACCGATCTTTCGCGCATTTCCGGTTTAAGCGTCATTGCTCGGTCCTCCACCTTTGCCTACCGTGGCCAGTCGAAGGATGTGCGTGAGATCGGCCGCGAGCTGGGCGCGCGCTATATCGTCGACGGCAGCGTACGGAAGATCACAGACAGGGTGCGCATCAACACACAGCTGATCGATGCGGAAAACGGCGAGACGCTCTGGGCGGAGCGCTTCGACCGTTCGCTGACCGACCTGTTCGACACGCAGGAGGAGGTGCGCGAACAGATCATCCTGGCCCTTGAGGTGAAGCTGAGTTCGCGCGAGCGGGAGTGGATGGAACGGCGGCCGACTTCGAGCCCGGAAGCCTACGACAACTACCTGCGCGGACTGCAGCAGGTGAGCTTTTTCAGCCGGGAGGCGAACACGGCCGCGCGGACCTATTTCGAGCGGGCGATCGCTCTGGATCCGGGTTTTGCCGCCGCCTATTCGCAGCTGGCGCAGACCTACAGCCTGGCGAAGGAGAACGGCTGGGCACCGGACGAATCCGGGCTGGTGGACAAGGCCCTTTCCCTGGCCAAACGGGCAGTCGAGCTGGACGATGAGTTGCCACAGGCCTACTGGTCGCTCGCGCGCATCTATTCCCGGCCACCATTCCTCGATTCGGAGCGGGCCATCGCCGCACTGGAGACGGCGATCGAGCTGGATCCGAATTTCGCAGACGGATACGCATTCCTTGGGAGCGCGCTTAACGCATCGGGGCACGCCGAGCAGGCGCTCGGCGCATTGGAAAAGGCCATGCGCATCAATCCCCGGTTCCCGTTCTGGTACTATTTCGAGCTCGGGCGATCGCAGTTCTTCCTGACTCGGTTCGAAGCGGCCGAGCAGAATTTCCAGAAGGCGATCGAACGCAATCCGAGCGTCGGTTGGCCACACCGCTGGCTGGTCGCCACCTACGGTCACCTGGGCCGCGTCGACGATGCAGAGTGGGAAATGTCCGAGCTGCAAAGCATCG
>DATHRP010000170.1:0-5624 GCA_035465195.1 Afifellaceae bacterium
ATTTATGGGCGTCCTCGGCGACGTGCGGATAGCCCTCTCGCCACAGCGCCGGCCCGTTCAGAAAACACCGCACGTCCAGTCGCGGGAGAACCGTCGCATCGATGCCGATCTGGGCCAGTACCGTGCGGCCGCAATGGCGGCGACCGGGATAAAGCAGATGTCCGGGCTTCAGCCGGAAGAACGTCACCGTCGCGTCGGCCTCGATCGCGCTGCCGGACGCCATGCCGGTTGAGCCGTCTATGCCGCTCGGTAGATCTACCGCCAGGACGCGGCCGGGACCGCCGTTGATCGTCTCGACCAGTTGCCCGACCGGGCCGGTCAGGCCGCGTGACAGTCCCGCGCCGAACAAGGCGTCGACGACGAGGTCGGCGTCGACATCGAGACCTGGCGCGGCTTCCGGATCGATGATTTCGATACTCCCCACCCAATCGCTGCAGGCCTGCGCCGCGTCGCCCTCCAGCCGATCGGGGTTGCCGAGCAGTGCGACCCGAACATCGCGTCCGGCCTCGCGCAGCAGCCGCGCGGCGACAAACCCGTCGCCGCCATTGTTACCCGGTCCGGCGACCACCAGGACACGCCTGCCCCCCATAGCCGCGGCCTCGTCGGCGACAGCCGTGCCGGCGGCCAGCATCAGACCGTAACCGGGGATGCCGGCTTCGATCGTCAGGCTGTCCGCCCGACCCATTTCCTGCGGCGTCAGGACTTCCACAGGCGCATCCCCCCTCTCGCCTATTTTTTGTTCATCTGCCGTTTTTTTAGTCATTTATTGCGCCCTTTTTTTGCGCAGAACATCTCCAAACGCCAGTCCGCGGAGTGCAATAAGGGCCTTCAGGCAGCGAGCGGCGCACAGGCTCCGGGCACGGGCAATCTGGCACATGAATTGCGTATCGATTTTGGCGCCATTGTAGTTGCGAAAACGCCGAACGCTACGGAGAAGGTATGGAATGAAAAAAATCGAGGCCATCATTAAGCCATTCAAGCTCGATGAGGTGAAGGAAGCCCTCCAGGACGTCGGCCTTCAAGGCATTACCGTCACCGAGGCGAAGGGTTTCGGACGCCAGAAGGGCCATACCGAGCTCTATCGCGGTGCGGAATATGTGGTCGATTTTCTGCCGAAGGTCAAAGTCGAGGTCGTGCTCGGCGACGACCTTGTCGAGAAGGCGGTGGAGGCAATCCGGTCTGCCGCCCAGACCGGCCGCATCGGTGACGGGAAGATTTTCATTTCCAACATCGAGGAGGCGGTCCGCATCCGTACCGGCGAAAGCGGGATGGACGCCATCTGACAGTTCAGTCTGAATCGGGCTCTCAGATCCTGTCCGGGCGCCCAGTGTTGAAAACTGGAAAATAGAAATAGAGGTAACAATGTGCAATGCTTCCGATGTCCTGAAGATGATGAAGGACAATGATGTCAAATATGTCGATCTGCGCTTCACGGACCCGCGGGGCAAGATGCAGCACGTCACGATGGACGTGGGCGTCGTCGACGAAGACATGTTCGCAGACGGCGTGATGTTCGACGGCTCGTCGATCGCCGGCTGGAAGGCGATCAACGAATCCGACATGACCCTGATGCCGGATCCCGAGACCGCGACGATCGATCCGTTCTTCGCGCAGCCGACGCTGGCGATCTTCTGCGACATCCTGGAGCCGCTGACCGGCGAAGCCTACAATCGCGATCCGCGCACGACGGCCAAGAAGGCGCTCGCCTACCTGCAGTCGACCGGCATCGGCGATACGGCATTCTTCGGTCCGGAAGCCGAGTTCTTCGTCTTCGACGATGTCCGCTTCTCCTGCGAGCCGTACAACACCGGCTTCCTGCTCGATTCCGAGGAACTTCCGTCGAACATGTACACGCCGTTCGAGGGCGGCAACCTCGGCCACCGGCCGCGCACCAAGGGCGGCTATTTCCCGGTCCCGCCCGTCGATTCCTGCCAGGACCTGCGCTCCGACATGCTGATGCACATGGCGCAGATGGGCGTCGAAGTGGAAAAGCATCACCACGAAGTCGCCTCCGCCCAGCATGAGCTCGGCATGAAATTCGACACGCTGGTGCGGATTGCCGACAAGCTGCAGATCTACAAGTACTGCATCCATCAGACGGCGCATGCATACGGCAAGACGGCAACCTTCATGCCGAAGCCGGTCTACGGCGACAACGGCACTGGCATGCATGTGCACCAGTCGATCTGGAAGGACGGCAAGCCCGTCTTCGCCGGCAACCAGTATGCCGACCTGTCGGAAGACTGCCTCTACTATATCGGCGGCATCCTGAAGCACGCCAAGGCGATCAACGCCTTCACCAACGCTTCGACCAACTCCTACAAGCGACTGATTCCGGGCTTCGAGGCGCCGGTGCTGCTCGCCTATTCGGCGCGCAACCGTTCCGCTTCGTGCCGCATTCCGTATTCGTCGTCACCGAAGGGCAAGCGCATGGAGATCCGCTTCCCGGATCCGACGGCCAATCCGTACCTCGCCTTCGCGGCGATGCTGATGGCCGGCATCGACGGCATCAAGAACAAGATCCATCCGGGCGATCCGATGGACAAGGACCTGTACGAACTGCCGGCCGAGGAACTGAAGGACATCCCGACGGTTTCGGCAAGTCTGCGCGAGGCGCTGGAGTGCCTCGATGCCGACCGCGCCTTCCTCAATGCCGGCGGCGTGATCGACGACGACCAGATCGACGCTTACATCGACCTAAAGATGGAAGAGGTCATCCGGTTCGAGCACACGCCGCACCCGGTCGAGTTCGACATGTACTATTCGGTCTGATCCGTCCCGACAGACAGACGGGAGCCCGGGCTTCGGCCCGGGCTTTTCGATTCAGCCGTCGGTTTGCTCAGATGTCCAGGCCGACCCATTTGCCGTCTGCCAGACTTGAACGGACACAGGCGTCGACGAAGGCGACACCGGCAAGCCCGTCGGCAACCGTCGGAAAAAGCACTTCGCCTGACGGCGCGTCGCCGTGCCGCGCGGCGCGGATCGCCCTGGCCGCCTCGGCATAGATCGTCGCGAAGCCTTCAAGGTAGCCTTCCGGATGGCCTGGTGGAATCCGCGAGACACGCGCTGCCGCCTCACCCGAACCGGCGCCGGCGCGGGTGATCAGCCGTTTCGGTTCGCCGAGCGGCGAGTACCAGAGATAGTTCGGGTCTTCCTGGCACCATTCCAGGCCGCCGTTCTCGCCATAGACCCTGAGTTTCAGCGCGTTCTCGTTTCCGGGGGCGACCTGGCTCGACCAGAGCATGCCCCGAGCGCCGCCCTTAAAGCGCATCATGACATGGGCATTGTCGTCCAATTGCCGGCCGTCGACGAAGGCCGTCAGGTCGGCGGACAGCGAATCCAGTTCAAGCCCGGTGACGAAGGATGCCAGGTGGAAGGCATGGGTGCCGATATCGCCGGTCGAGCCGCCGACGCCGGCCTGGGCCGGGTCGGTGCGCCAGCCGGCCTGCTTCTGGCCCGTCGTCTCCAGGTTCCGCGACAGCCAGTCCTGCGGATATTCCGCCTGCACGACGCGCAGGGCGCCGAGTTCACCGGCCGCCACCATGGCTCGGGCATGGCGGATCATCGGATAACCGGAATAATTGTGGGTGAGCACGAAGACCTTCCCGCTATTCTCCACGAGACCGGCAAGCGCCTTTGCATCTTCGAGCGTCGCCGTCAGCGGCTTGTCGCAGATGACGTGGATGCCGGCGTCCAGGAATGCCCTGGCAGCGGGAAAATGCATGTTGTTGGGCGTCACGATCGACACCGCTTCGATGCCATCGTCGCGGGTCGCCTCGGCTTCCGCCATCTCCGCGAAGGTGCCGTAGACGCGGTCCGCATCGATGCCGAGCTCGGCGCCTGAGGCGCGGGAGCGGTCTGGGTCGGATGAGAACGCCCCGGCCACCAGTTCGAACTGGTCGTCGATTCGCGCAGCGATACGGTGTACGGCGCCGATAAAGGCGCCCTGCCCGCCGCCGACCATACCGTAGCGAATCCGTCCCGCGGCGGCCTGCGGTTCCTTGCCAGATACCATCGTTACCTCCCCGCTCAGCGCTTCAGGCCGAGCATCATGCGGATCATCTCGCTGTCGGTCTCGCCGCCTGCGAAATCGTCGAACGATTTACCGGTGACCGGTATGACATGGGCGGCGATGAATGGCGCGCCCTCGGCCGCGCCGACCTCCGGATCCTTCAGGCAGCATTCCCACTCCAGCACCGGCCAGCTCTCGTAACCGTGCGCGGCAAGGCGCGAGAACACGCCGCCAAAGTCGACCTGTCCGTCACCCAGCGATCGGAAGCGGCCGGCGCGCTTAACCCAGGGCTGGTAGCCGGAATAGACGCCCTGCCGGCCGTTGGTATTGAGCTCGGCGTCCTTGACGTGAAAGGCGCAGATCCGTTCGTGGTAGATGTCGATGAAGTCCAGGTAGTCGAGGTGCTGCAGCACGAAATGGGACGGATCGTAGTTGATCCGGCATTTCTCGTGACCGCCCAGCGCATCGAGGAACATCTCGAATGTGGCACCGTCGAAAATGTCCTCGCCCGGGTGGATCTCGAAGCCGACATCGACACCGTTGTCGTCGAAAGTGTCGAGGATCGGCTTCCAGCGCCGGGCCAGCTCGGTAAAGGCTTCCTCGATCAACCCGGCGGGACGCTGCGGCCAGGGATAGGCATAGGGCCACGCCAGCGCGCCGGAGAACGAGACATGTGCGGAAAGGCCGAGCGTCTTCGAGGCTTTGGCTGCCAGCTTCATCTGGTTGACGGCCCATTCCTGCCGTGCGTCGGGGTTGCCGTGAACGGCGGCCGGCGCAAAGGCGTCGAAGGCCATGTCGAACGCAGGATGGACCGCCACGAGCTGGCCCTGCAGGTGGGTCGACAATTCGGTGATCGCAACGCCGGCGTCGGCGCAGATGCCTCTCACCTCGTCGCAATAGGCGTCCGACTGCGCCGCCTTCTGCAGGTCGAACAGCCGACCGTCCCACGAGGGAATCTGGATGCCTGCATAGCCGTGGCCCGCCGCCCATGCGGCAATGGAAGCAAGGCTGTTGAACGGTGCTTCATCCCCCGCGAACTGGGCGAGAAAGATGGCCGGGCCCTTCATGTCTGTTCCCCTGGCTGGCGCCGATATCGTTGTGCTGCCGCGCATACCATGCCCGGCCGGGGTGGTCTTGTCACGGTCCGCGATTCATGGTCAATCGATGTAAGGTTGCCGGGCCCGGCCGTCCCGGCGGTTGCATCGAGACGGACGATGACGACCTATATTGCGGTATCGCAGATTCACGGACTGGGCGCATACGCGCAGGGCCGGTACGAAACCGGCGATTTGGTCGATTCAAACCCGGTCCACATCCTGCCGCCCGACGAAGTGCGCCATGTCCTGCACACGGAACTGAAACGGTATATCTTCTATCTTCGCGAAAGCGGCGCCGACCAGGACCCCGACAGCTGCTACGCGCTGATCGCGGTCGGCAACATCAGCTTCTGCAATCATTCCGACGAGCCGAACTGCCGCTTCGAGATCGAAGAGACGGAGTCGACGATCCGCATCTTTGCCACGCGCACGATCGTCGACGGCACCGAGCTGACGATCGACTATGGGGATTTTGCGCGCGATATCAACGAATCCCGTTGAGCCGTGAAATTGTG
>DATHRP010000171.1:0-6751 GCA_035465195.1 Afifellaceae bacterium
AGATTCCGGACCAATCCTGGGCAGGCGCCTGGTAGGTGACCTCAGGCGCGGGAGCCGGCTCGGGATTGACAAGGTCTGCCGCCGAAGCGGTTCCGCTGGCGGCGGCCATCGCGACAATCCCGGCAAAAACGACTGAATAACGCATTACGTTCTCCGTTGTTCACTGTGCGCGCCGAATCGAGGGCCGCGCATCGGGTCGGGTGCATGTGCAATCTGATTGTGGAGCTTCATCGCTGAAAAAGCGGCGAAACCTCGAAGAATTATGATCAGATCGTGCACTCGTTAACCTCTGGATTCAGGATCTGGTTCGGCACCCATGGTGTTTCAACGCCGGAAGGCCGAATAGGTGCCATCGGTTACAAAATGTGATCGTTCCGAACCTAACGACGGACCGGCTATCCGTTAGCGCGGCCGGTCGGAGCTATGAAGCGTTGTAAGCGCACAGCGTTAACGGAAAATTCTCCCGGATAGCGCGAGATAGCGGTAATCCGCCGACCCGGCGGTTCAAATCCGTCTCGGCGTCACTATATAGCTCCAATCGGCCCTTCCGCCGATCAGAAGAATAATAGTCCTGCTGCAGCGAGAGGGGCCCGCACGCTGACATGCTGAGCCTTGTCGAACTCATCATCGGGCTTGTGGTCCTGACCGCCGGAGCCGATCTTCTAGTCCGCGGTTCAGTAGCCATCGCGCAGCGCCTGCACATCCCGCAACTGATCGTCGGCATGACGATCGTGGCGTTCGGCACTTCGGCCCCGGAACTGGTCATCTCCGTGCAGGCTGCTTTCGAAGGCTCCGGCGGCATCGCCATCGGCAACGTCGTCGGATCGAACATTGCCAACATCCTGATGGTGCTCGGCCTGCCTTCGGTGATCCGCGCAACGCTGTGCGACGCGCACGGAACCGGGCGCAACCTGCTGTTCCTGATCGCCATCACGCTGATATTCGTCGCGCTGTGCTGGGACGGGGAACTGTCGCGGACGGACGGCACGATCCTTCTCATCCTGTTCGCGATCTTCTTCGGCGGTCAGCTGCTGTCCATGCGCTCCGCCCGGCGCGAGGCACTGAGTGAACTGAACGAAATCGACTGCGTGCCGAAGTCGCTGGCCAACGCCGGGCTTTTCACATTGGGCGGACTGATTGCCCTGCCGTTCGCAGCCAACGCGGTCGTCAACGGCGCAATCGGTGTCGCGACCATGTTCGGTATTTCCGAGACGGCCATCGGCGTCACCCTGGTGGCGCTCGGAACTTCGCTGCCGGAACTCGCCGCCGCCGTGATGGCCGCCATGCGCGGCCACAGCGCTGTCGCCATCGGCAATGCCATCGGCTCCAACATCTTCAACCTCCTGGCCATCATGGGCATCACGGCCGCGATCGTTCCCGTCGGCGTCCCGCCGGAATTCTTCCAGTTCGAATTCTGGGCCATGGTCGGCGCCGTGTTCTTCATCATCCCGTTCGTCGCCGTAAGCCACCCGATCAGCCGCACCACTGGCGCTTTTATGACACTGGCCTATCTAGCCGTGATGTACGCCGCGCTCGGCGGCAACGCGATCTAGTGGGACCTTTCGGGGGATCATGAAACAGGACGAAAGCCGCGGCACGGCGCTCGTCACCGGCGGCGCCAGGCGGATCGGGCGGGCTATCGTGCGCGACCTGGCGGCCAACGGATGGACGGTGGTCATCCATTGCAACAGGTCTGTCGACGAAGCCGGGACCGAAGCGAACCAGATCCGCGAGGCCGGCGGAAAAGCACACGTCGTGCGGGCCGACTTGCAGGACCAAGGCGCGGCAGGGACCATCCTGGCCGACGCAACCGGCATCGCCGGGCCGGTGACACTGCTCGTCAACAATGCGTCCGTGTTCCTCGAGGACGCCATGGGGGCGCTCGACCGCGACCTCTGGAGGCGCCAGTTCGCAATCAATCTCGAAGCGCCGGTGTTCCTGTCGCAGGAATTCGCGGCGCGCCTTCCGGGTGACAAGAACGGCGCCATCGTCAACATCATCGACCAGCGCGTCTGGAAGCTGACGCCGCAGATGATGTCGTACACGCTCGCCAAGTCCGCCTTGTGGACGGCGACGCAGACAATGGCGCAGGCGCTGGCGCCGCGCATCCGCGTCAACGGCATCGCCCCGGGCCCGACATTCGCCAACGCCCGCGACGGCGACGCCGGGCTGGAGCGTGAGGCGGCCGGCACGCTGCTGGAGAAACGGATCGACCCGGCGGAGATTGCGGCCGCCGTCCGCTACCTGGCAGAATCCCCTTCGATCACCGGGCAGCTTCTGGCGGTCGACGGCGGCCAGCACCTTGCCTGGATAACGCCCGACATCGTAGATCCCTAGGCCGGATCGACACCGCACCCGGAATCTGTTTCGCTTGCGCCGGGGCGCAATGCCGGCAAACCCGATGACCGACGCGACAATTCGCAAAACCGATGAAATGGACTGGCAGGAGACATCGCCGCAGGGCGATTTGCCCGGCCCGGAAGTCATTGCGTCGGCCGTCAGGAACCTGCCCAATTCGCCGGGCGTCTACCGCATGCTCAACAGAGCCGGCGACGTGCTCTATGTCGGCAAGGCCCGCAGCCTGAAGAAGCGCGTCCAGAGCTACACCCGCATCAGCGGCCAGAACAACCGTATCGCCCGCATGATCGCGCTCACCGCCGCCATGGAGTTCGTCCGCACGGCGACCGAGACGGAAGCGCTGCTGCTGGAAGCCAACCTGATCAAGCGGCTGCGGCCGCGCTTCAACGTCCTGCTGCGCGACGACAAGAGCTTTCCGTACATCCTGGTCTCGGGCGATCACGAGGCGCCGGCGATCATGAAGCACCGCGGTGCGCGAAAGCGGACGGGCAGTTATTTCGGGCCGTTCGCCTCGGCCGGCGCGGTGGAACGCACCATCAACGCCATGCAGAAGGCGTTCCTGATCCGCACCTGTTCCGATGCCGTCTACGAAAGCCGCACGCGGCCCTGCCTGCTCTTCCAGATCAAGCGCTGTTCGGCGCCGTGTACCGGCGAAATCAGCCTGGAGGACTATGCCGGGCTCGTCGACGATGCCAAATCGTTCCTGGCCGGCCGCAGCCGGTCGATCCAGTCGGACCTCGCCGCCGCGATGGAAGCCGCATCGGAGGCGCTCGATTTCGAAACCGCCGCCAAGTATCGCGACCGCCTCGCCGCTCTCTCCCATGTGCGCTCGCACCAGGGCATCAACCCGCAATCGGTCGACGAGGCCGACGTCTTTGCCGTCCATCAAGAGGGCGGCATGAGCTGTATCCAGGTGTTCTTCTTCCGCACCGGGCAGAACTGGGGCAACCGCGCCTATTTTCCCAGGGCCGACAAGAGCCTGTCGCCGTCAGAGATCCTCTCGTCCTTCATCGCGCAGTTCTATGACGACAATCCGGTGCCGAAGCTGATCCTGGTTTCCGACGATTTCGACGAACGCGCCCTGCTGGCCGAGGCCCTCGGCGAAAAGGCCGACCGGAAGGTCACCGTGACCGTGCCGGCGCGCGGCGAAAAGCGCCAGCTTGTCGAACACGCGCTCACCAATGCCCGCGAGGCGCTGGCGCGCAAGCTCGCCGACACGTCGAGCCAGGCGCGCCTGCTGGCGGCGCTTGCCGAAACACTCGGCATCGAACGCCGGCTGCGCCGCGTCGAGGTTTACGACAATTCCCACGTCATGGGCAGCAATGCCGTCGGCGGGATGATCGTCGCCGGCGCCGAGGGCTTTTCCAAGGCGCATTACCGCAAGTTCAATATCCGATCCGAAGACATCGTTCCCGGCGACGATTACGGCATGATGCGAGAGGTCCTGAACCGGCGCTTTTCCAGGTTGATCAAGGAGATGGGCCATCCGGCTGAACCGGATTCCGAAAACGGCGCCGACAGTGGCGCGGACGGAGCGTCCGCGACCGACGGAATGCCGGCCTGGCCCGACCTAGTCATCATCGACGGCGGCAAGGGCCAGCTTTCCGCGGCACTAGACGTCATGCGCGATCTCGGCCTCGACGATCTGCCGGTTGTGGCCGTGTCGAAGGGGCAGGATCGCGACGCCGGGCGCGAGACGTTTCACCAGCCCGGCAAGACGCCGTATACGCTGCCGCACCGCGACCCGGTGCTCTATTTCGTCCAGCGGCTGCGCGACGAGGCCCACCGCTTCGCCATCGGCTCGCACCGGGTGCGGCGCAAGAAGGCGATGGCCGCAAACCCGCTCGACGAAATCGCCGGCATCGGTCCATCGCGCAAGAAGGCGCTTTTGCGCCATTTCGGCACCGCCCGGGCGGTCAGCCGCGCCGGATTGCAGGACCTGATGACGGTCGAGGGCATTTCACGCCAGACGGCGGAGCTGATTTACGACCATTTTCACGAGGGCAGCGATTAATCCGCTTGCCGCCGGCCTGCTATCACGACCATATACCGCAGTGCGACACATGGTTTTGATATGGCGGGGTTATTGACGGTAGCAAGCCGGAAAAGCCAAGGTGCAGGAATGACTATCGACGCCGAGAATGCGGCGGGGTCGCGCCGCGACCTCAAGCCGCTTAGCATCCCCAACCTCCTCACCTACGGGCGGATCGCCGCGGCGCCGCTTGTGGGAGCGACCTTCTTTATCGAGGGCAACTGGGGGCCGTGGATCGCCTTTTCCATCTTCGTGATCGCCAGTATCACAGATTACTTCGACGGCTACCTGGCCCGGATCTGGAACGAACAGTCGGCGCTGGGCCGGATGCTCGATCCGATTGCCGACAAGCTGCTGGTCGCCGTGTCCATCCTGGTGCTGGTTGCCGACGGCATGCTTGCCGGCTGGACGATCTGGGCGGCGATCATCGTGTTGATGCGCGAGATCTTCGTGTCGGGCCTGCGGGAATTTCTCGCCGAACTGCGCGTTAGCGTGCCGGTGACATGGCTCGCCAAGTGGAAGACGACGATCCAGCTCATCTCCATCGCAGCCCTTTTGGTGGCGCCTGCCCTGCAGGGCGCGAAAAGCGGTATCATCATCAATATGGGCCTGGCGATGTTCTGGATCGCCGCCATCGTGACGCTCTACACCGGCTACGATTATCTGCGGGCCGGGCTGAAGCGACTTGTCGAGGACCAGCCATGAAGCTGCGCTATTTCGCCTGGGTACGCGAGCGGATCGGGCACGCTGAAGAGGACGTGGATGTTCCGGGCGACGTTTCCAGCGTCGCCGACCTGATAGCGTGGCTCGCTTCCCGCGACGAAGGCTATGCGGCCGCGTTCGCAGAGCCCGACGTTATCCGTGCGGCCATCGACCACGAACATGTCGATCATTCAACGCCGATCGCCGCAGCGGGCGAAATCGCGTTCTTCCCGCCGATGACCGGCGGCTGAACCGACCGAAGGCCAGGAAAGCCCCGGAGAGGCCGAGAAAAGCCAATGACAGGCCTTGAACCGACCATCAGGGTTCAGACCGAACCCTTTGATATCGAAGCGGAAATCGCCCGATTGTCCGCCGGTCGGGCCGATGTCGGCGCGGTCGTCACCTTCACCGGGCTGTGCCGCGACGAGGGCGGCACCCTTGCCGCCCTGGAACTGGAGCACTATCCGGGCATGGCGGAAGCAGAGATCGGCCTCATTGCCGGCGAAGCCTGCCGCCGATGGCCGTTGCAGGGCCTGACGGTGATCCACCGTTTCGGCCGGCTGGAACCGGGCGCACAGATCGTGCTGGTGGTGACCGCCTCGGCTCACCGCGAAGCGGCTTTCGACGCCGCTTCGTTCCTGATGGATTTCCTGAAGACCCGTGCGCCCTTCTGGAAAAAGGAACACCGGGTCGACGGCACCTCGGGCGACTGGGTCGAGGCGAAGGAGGCCGACGACGAAGCCGTCGGCCGCTGGCGGCGTTAGCGCTATTCGGCGGCGACGGCCGCGGCAGGCTGTACCGCGTTCATATAGTCATCCATCACCGTCTTGGTGATATCGCCGGGCTTGAAGCTGTAGGGACCGATCTCGGAGACCGGCGTCACTTCGGCTGCCGTGCCGGTGATGAAACACTCCGAAAAGCCTTCGAGTTCATCCGGCATGATCCGGCGTTCCACCAGTTCGAAGCCGCGCGACTTCGCCAGGTCGATCGCGGTGCGCCGGGTGATGCCGTCGAGGAAGCAATCGGCGATCGGCGTATGGATGACGCCGTCCTTGACGAAGAAGATGTTGGCGCCCGTGCATTCGGCGACGCGGCCCTGCCAGTCCAGCATCATCGCGTCGGCATAGCCCTTGGCCTCCGCCGCATGCTTGGAAATGGTGCAGATCATGTAGAGGCCGGCGGCCTTCGACTTCACCGGCGCCGTCTTCGGATCCGGGCGGCGGTAGTCGGCGATATCCAGCCGGATGCCCTTCAGCCGTTCCTCCGGGTCGAAATAAGACGGCCATTGCCATGCGGCGATGGCCACGTTGATCCTGTTGGACTGTGCCGAAACGCCCATCATCTCGCTGCCGCGCCATGCGACGGGCCGGACATAGGCATCCGAGAAGGAATTGACGGCGAGGACCTCCCGCTTGGCGGCCTCGATCTCGTCGACGCTGTAGGGTATCTTGAAATCGAGTACGGCGGCGGAATTGTGCAGGCGCTCGCTGTGCTCGCGGCTCTTGAATATGACGCCGCCATAGGCCCGTTCGCCTTCGAAGACGCAACTGCCGTAGTGCAGTCCGTGGGTCAGTACATGCACCTTGGCGTCCGCCCAGTCGACAAATTCGCCGTTATACCAGATCTGGCCCTTCATTTGATCGAACGGGACACCAGCCA
>DATHRP010000172.1:0-3793 GCA_035465195.1 Afifellaceae bacterium
CCAGGTAGAACATTACCTCGCTGCCGCTCACGTCGGCATTGGCGTTTACCGTCATGTTGACACCGTCGAGGATGTAAAGCCCGGGACCGAATTCGATCCTCTGCTTCATGTCGACCGTGTTGCCACAGAATCGCATCGACAGAACGCCGCTGGAGTGATTGTAGTTTGCATTGATGTGCTGTGTGGAATGCGGCGAACCGCTTGTCACTGTGTTCCAGTTCTCGCAAGGCCCTTCGATCGTCGGTTCGGATACGTCGTCATAAGGATCCTTGGTCACCGGCTGGTTCTCGCGCGGCGAGGTGCATTCCGAGTCCGTCAGTGTGATACCGCCCGAC
This sequence comes from Afifellaceae bacterium, assembly GCA_035465195.1. Classification (GTDB taxonomy): domain Bacteria; phylum Pseudomonadota; class Alphaproteobacteria; order Rhizobiales; family Afifellaceae; genus CAMYKZ01. The sequence continues at coordinate 336 of DATHRP010000172.1, forward strand.
TCTTCCACGAGTCCGACGGAGTTGATGCAATCCGCCTCGACGAGCGAAGTGCCGCCCTGATAGACCGCGTCGCTGGCATCGGAATTCGATGCAATCTCGCAGCCGGACAAAGTGAGCGATGCGCCGCCGCTGAATTCAATCGACCTGGAGGCGGACGGGTCGAGCGCCAGGATGCAGGCATCGCGGTTCTGCATAACCTCGGCAACCGAATATGCCGACACAGTCAAGTCGTTCTGGTACCAGATCTTGGAGAACAGCCTCGGCTGCACTTCGCTGACAACGGCCTCGATCAGCGTACCGCCGTTTGGGCCCCTGTCCTCGCCGGCAAAGGCGCCGTTTTGCGGTGGACGGTTGATAACGTAGGTTCCGCTCTGGTCCCACGATGCGTCGATGGCGAGTTGCCGTCCGACATTTGTGTAGATCGATTCCGGATCGCCATACGCCAGGCGAACACCCGCTCCGTGTGCAGCCACGTCGGCCGCGTTATGGATCTTGCGCTGCTGGAAATAGCGATAGCTCATTTCCACGCCGAGTCCCATGGCACCGACCATGACCGGCAGGATAATCGCGCCCATAATGGCAATGTTGCCACGTTCGTCCCGGAGAAATCTTGAGATCGGGTTGTGTGTGGTAGGGTTGCCAGTACCGATTTCGGATGAGCGAAGACGGGTTGTTTTTTCCATTGTTATTACCCTTACAGCGTGTATTTTTGCTCTTTACGCTGACGGGAAGGTTGGGCATAGGAGCTTAATAAACCCTTAAAACGAACGGGTACTGTGTCGATTCCGTCAAGCTGGGAAACCGAATGTTAATCTGATCGCTCGAATGTTCGGAAAAATTGACTTGAAATTGCATTTTCCCGGCCGACGGGGATCGGTGGGCGGTAACGCTAATGATTGGCCCGGTTTTCGTCTTAAAGTTGGTTTGCCGTCAGGATGCAAGTGACACCGGCGCAAGATCGCGCTGGCTGCCGAACGGCCGGCCCGCGGTCTTGCAGCCATGCCGTTTCCGACCGTAGACTGGCCGCTGCTTTGGCATAAGGCCCGCTTGCGCCGGATAGAGCGCAGGTCCGGCCGGGGCCGGACGGCGGCAACAAGGGGATCTCCTGACATGAAGAAGCGCACAATCGGCGGGCTCGAAGTTTCGGCGATCGGGCTGGGCTGCATGGGTATGTCCATCGCCTACGGCGAGCAGGACGAGCCAGGATCCATCGCTACGATACACCATGCCCTCGACTGCGGTCTGACGTTCATCGATACCGCCGACATGTATGGCGGCGGACACAACGAGGAACTGGTCGGAGAAGCGCTCAAGGACCGGCGCGGTGAGGCGATCCTGGCGACGAAATTCGGCAATCTCCGGCTTCCGGACGGCAGTGCCGATGTATGCGGCCGGCCGGACTATGTGATCGAGGCCTGCGAGAAGAGCCTGAAGCGGCTCAACACGGACGTCATCGATCTCTACTATCAGCACAGGGTCGATACGAATGTGCCGATCGAGGATACGGTCGGGGCCATGGCGCAACTCGTCGAGCAGGGCAAGGTGCGGCATCTCGGTCTTTCCGAAGCCGGACCGGATACGATCCGCCGGGCCCATGCCACGCATCCTATCACCGCGCTGCAGAGCGAATATTCGCTCTGGAGCCGCGACATCGAAGACGAGATCCTGCCGACCTGCCGCGAGCTCGGGATCGGTTTCGTAGCCTATTCTCCGCTCGGTCGCGGTTTTCTGAGCGGCACCATTCCGTCGCGGGAATCGCTGATCGAAAAGGACCGGCGGCGGGACCATCCGCGATTTTCGGAAGAGAACATCGCGCAGAATACGCGCCTGGTGGAGGCATTGACCGCGGTCGCAGGCGACGTCGGCGCCAGCCCGGCGCAGGTCGCCATCGCATGGCTGCTCTCCCGCGGGCCGGACATCGTGCCGATACCGGGGACCAAGAAGACCAAATGGCTGGACGAGAACATTGCGGCCTGCGACCTCAGTCTCAGCGATGCGCAGTTGGCGGCGCTGGAGGCCGCGTTCCCGCCCGGTGTGACGGCCGGTGACCGCTATCCGCCCGGCGGCATGAAGCGGGTCGGCATCTGAACGGCGGTGGCCGCGCGGAGATCGTTAAAACTTTAGCAGTCTCTGGACGATCCGGTTTATCGGATCGCAACCAATATCGCCGATGCTTCCCGGCGAATGGAAAAGGCCGCGCGCACGACGCTGCGCGGCCCGTGACAAGGGAAGCGATACTATGAAACGGATCATTCCGGCACTTGTGCTGACCGCCGCGCTCGGCGGCTGTTTCGGTGAGACGACGATCGACGCCTCGAGTGCCGAGGCGCTGAACGAATCGGTCAGCGACATGGTTGGCGACCTGCAGCCGCCGGAGCGGGCACGCTTCGAGGCGGCAGTGCAGACCCTGATTGCCGCCAACAGGAAAGAGGGCATGAGCCTCGACCAGATCGCGGCAGTGCTTGCGCCGCAGATCGGCGGCAAGACGGCCGCGGAGGTGATCGCGGCGGCCGACGCCTGGACGGCGGCCGAGGAAAAGCGGATCGCCGAACTGGAGCGGGAAAAGCGGCGCAGCGAGCTCAATGCCGACATCCGCAAATACTCTGCTGAAATCACGAAGCTGGAAAAGGTCATCGCCGACCAGAAGGTAAAGGCCGAGAGGGGCCTGTCCGAATTCTCGTTGTCGAACGCCCGCTATTACTGGCGCGGCCCGTCGGGACAGGAATATCCGGTCATCGAGGTCGACCTCAGCAACCGTCATGCACGCGACGTCGAGACCGTCACGGTCCGCGGGTTCCTGCACAAGACAGGTGAGAACAAACCGCTTGTGGAGGGACAGCTCCGCTATGAATTCCCGGCGAACCTGCGCGCTGGCGATACCCGGAAGATGCATTTCGAGCCGGATGTCTACGGCGACTGGGCGAAGGAAAGCCTCAAGGACAGGGACGATCTGGAAATTGGCATGGAGATGGTCAATCTGACCTATCCGGGCGGTGAGGAGCTGATCAAGACCTACGTCTACAGGGGCGAGGATCCGATCATCCGGCTGGAAACGGCAAGCCGGCGGCTGAACGACGCCAAGGCCGAACTCGATCAGCTTGTCTCGGCAAAGCAGCCGACAGGATCGTGACCGCCATCGCCCGGGACGGTTTCTTTTGCGGGGTGTGCTCTACTCGGCGGCGTTTCGGCCGCCGATCGCCTTCTTGAGGCTGCGGATCTGCTCCATTGCCTGGAAAAAGCGGTTTTCGGCCGCAGGGCCGTCGGCCTTGCCGGGCTGAGCCGGCGGGATTTCGCGGCGCTCGGGATCGCGCATCTCCATCGCGGCCACCGCGCCGTTTTCGGCAGGCGCATCGACGTGGGGAGGTGGCAGTTCCGCGACAGACGGATCGACCGGAGCTGCCGCCGCGGTACCGATGCGGCGATATCTGGCATGTTCCGGCACGGGAAGATGCCGGACC
>DATHRP010000173.1:0-2848 GCA_035465195.1 Afifellaceae bacterium
GGAGCCGCCCGAATCCACCCATTCGGCCCACAGCATGCCGGTGCGGTGTCCGAAATAGTTCTCGAACGGCGGCACCCAAAGTTCGTTGTTGCCGAGGATGATGCCGAGCGGCTGGCCCTTTTCCCAGGCGCCCACGTCGAGCTGGTTGGACGATTGCTGCGAGCGGTACTCGTCGGGCGTCACTTCCTTGACGGTCGTCTGGACGCCGACATCGGCCCAGTACTGGCCGACGAGCTCGACCACCTGACCGGCGATGCCCTGGGTGGCGAACTGCATGTTCAGCACCAGCTTGTCGCCGTTCGGCAGTTCGCGGTAGCCGTCGCCGTCCTTGTCGACCATGCCGATCTCGTCGAGCAGCGCCCTGGCGCCGTCGGGATCGTACTCGGCGGCGAAGGTCTTCCACTTGTCATCGACGAAATCCGGCGCCGGCGAGAAGCCGATATACTGCGCCGGGACGCCCTGGCCGAAATAGGCCGTCTCGTTCAGTTCGTCGCGGTTGATGGCGATGGACATCGCCTTGCGGAACCGGAGGTCGCCGAACACCTTGCGCTTTTCGTCGTCGGCCGAGGTCACGTTGAACGAGAAGGCGTGCATCGCGATCTTCGGCTTCAGGTCGATCGTGTAGCCGCCCTTCTCCTGGTTCTCCAGGAGCACCGGAGCATCGGCAAGCTGCAATGACTGCGACTTGTAATCCGCCTCGCCGTTGATCAGCTTCAGGAGGCGCACCTCGTTGTCGTTGGCGTAGATCTCGTCCTGCTCGCTGATGTAGGGGAGCTGGTTGCCCTGCGTGTCGACCATGAAGAAATACGGATTGGCGACATAGTGGCGACCTTCGGTTGTGTCCGTGATCGTAATGAAGCTCTCCAGTGTCGGCTGTACATCGGCCGGCAGCTTGGCGACCTTGTCCGGGCTGTTGAGGAGCGGCGAGGGCGTGTCCGTCCAGTCGGAATTGCCGAAATAGGCCTTGATCACCGCCAGGCCGTTCTCGAAGCCGGCTTCCTGCGCCAGCTTGTCGGCGTCCGGATTGATGTCCGGATGGTACCGGCCGAGGAAATGCTTCGGCTGGAAGCCCTGGGCGAACGAGGTCGCGAAGTGGGCCAGCAGGCCTGGCTTCGGCGCCGGCAGGTTGAAACGCACTGTCTGCGGGTCGACGACGTCGACGGTCATCCGCTCGCCGGCCACCAGCACGTAGTCCTTCGGCTTCTCGATCACCTTGGAATCGAGCGACAGATTGTCGTACCAGAACTTGACGTCTTCCGCGGTGAACGGCTGGCCGTCGGACCATTTGTGGCCCTTGCGCAGGAAGAAGGTGAGCTGCGTATAGTCGTCGTTCCACTCCCAGCCCTTGGCGACGTTCGGAACGATCGTCTGCAGGTCGTCGGAATAACGCACCAGATTGACGTGGCGGGTCGACAGGAAGTCGGACGTGCCGGCCTCGGTGGCGTTCGACAGCGCGTCGAGCGTGCCGCCATACTTGCCGATGGAGTCATACGGCGCGACGACGAGCGGCTCTTCCGGCAGGCGCTCGGCCAGCGGCGGCAGGTCCGGGTTGCCGCGGATGCGGCCGTTCAAAGCCGCAATGTCCGGGTTCTCGCTGAACGTCAGCTTGCAATCGGCGATTTTCTCGAACTCCGCCAGCTCGTACTGTTGTGGGAAAGCACCGGCGCCGACGCCCATCATGTCGGCTACGGTGACGGCCGGGCAATCGGCAAGCGCGCTGCCCGTCAGGAAACCCAAAGCGGCTCCTGCCAAAAGAATGCGTTTCATACTGCTACCCCTTTTGAGTGCGACATGATTATTGTTCTCATTCGACCCAATTGATGTGACATCGATGTGAAGCGATGGCGCGGCACCCCGCTGTTAAGAATTAATTCATAGTTTTGACGTGCCGACAAGCGCGCCACGCCGCGCTCCGGCCGATGTCCAATACCCGGAAAGATTGCTTTTCCATGTCATTTCAATTCCAGGCGGCGTCATGCGCCGGCCGACCTTTCCCGGGGCGGCGCTTATCCGTGCATCATGGTGCCGAAATAGGCACTCTCGGTCCGGACGGCGCTTCGGCGCGGAGGATCGGTCGGTGCTGGCTCAAAGGATTCATGCGATCAGGCTCAAGCAAAACCCCGGCTGAAACCGGGTTCCCGCCGATGCGACACGCGCCAGGCCGGCCCGGGGCTGCCCGACGCATCGCGTCGCGCCCGCTGCCGCTTATTCAGGATTATCGAAGTAAAAAATATTAGATTGCGAAAAAACGAAGATATGCTAGGCCTGCCCGTGATCAGGAAATTGGACCGCGGCGGACTTCCGGCATGCCGCGGACCGGAAAGGCAGCCATGAACGGAGCCGGACGGCTCGCCGAGACATTGAAGTCCGCCGGTGTCGACACGGTCTTCAGCCTGTCGGGCAACCAGATCATGCCGGTCTTCGATGCCTGCCTCGACGCCGGCATCCGCATCGTCCATGTCCGCCACGAGGCCGCCGCCGTCTACATGGCCGACGGCTGGGCGCAACTGACGGGCGGCATCGGCGTCGCGCTGCTCACCGCCGGTCCCGGTTTCGCCAACGGCCTGGCGCCACTCTTTTCCGCCGCCCAGGCGGAAAGCCCGGTCCTGCTCTTGTCCGGCGATTCACCGATCGTGCAGGACGGCAGGGGCGCGTTCCAGGAGATGGACCAGACGGCGATCACGCGGCCGCTGGTCAAGCATGCCATCCGCGTCGCCGGCGCGGACGACATGGCGGCCGATACCAGGGATGCGATCAGGCTCGCATTGTCCGGCCGGCAGGGCCCGGTCCATGTCGCGCTGCCGTTCGACGTGCTGAACGGCGATGAAACGCGCGCGACGGAATACTC
>DATHRP010000174.1:0-2129 GCA_035465195.1 Afifellaceae bacterium
GATCGTCGCGACGAGCCAGCCGATGGTGCGCTCCGATACACCGCGGGCTGCGAGGTTGAGGGACAGAAGCGGCGGCAGGATGCTGACGGCGACCCCCCGACGGCGACGATGGACGCGATTGCCGCCAGCGCCCCCGGCTTCAACCCCGTCTTTCTGAAGAGCCGTACCGCCAGCTTGGAGTTGGCCATGACGCCGTCCGGTTCAGATCATGTCGCAGCAGAATCGACCGTAGCGCATGAAATGAAACGGAATCTTTGCGTCCTGGCGTAAATCGGGATCCGCCGCCAGCCGGGTTTCCAGGTGGTCGAGGATCATTTCGGTTATGCCGGGCAGGTCGGTGGCACGCGCTTCGTCGAAGGTCAGCCAGGCGACCTCGCCGAGTTCGTCGTCGGACGCCGAGATCCGGCCGCCGATCTGGTCCTCGAAGGTGGCGAAAAAGCGGGCGTCGAAGCGGCGGTTGCGGCGCGGCGGCGTAATGGCCCTTGCGATCAACCGCAGGCCGCCGAGGCTCGGCAGCAGGTTGCGCTCGACAAAGGGCTTCCAGACCGAATTGCGTGCCGGAATCGGACCTTCGGCCGGCCGGCCGAGCAGGATTCCGGTTTCCTCGCAGGTCTCACGTATGGCCGAAAGCGCAATCGCCCGGGCGCGCCCGGCCGACATGTTTGCCGGCGTCCGGCGCAACAACCGGTTCATAACGGGCATCGGCAGTTCATCGGCAGCTGGCCCGAAATGATCGGCCCTGTCGACGCGCCCGCCCGGAAAGACCACCAGATTGGGCATGAAGGCGTGGCGGCCCGAGCGCCGGCCCATGAGCAGACGGTATGCGTCTTCATCGCGGCGGATGACGATCAGTATGCCCGCATCCTTCGGGCGCGTGTTGGGGTGGGTGCCGGCATGGCGCCGCCGGTCGGCCGGCGTCGTACCCGGTCGCGCTTCGCTCATTGGCGCCATCCGCCCGACAGATCGTCGCTCACGCCTGCGTCGCTGTCGCCGAACCCGTGCATGCCGAGCGCCCATTGCGCGCCGACGATCATGCCCTTGATCGGCCGGAGCAGCGCCAGCGAAACTACCAGCGTAAGGGGCAGCCATATCACCATGTGCAGCCAGACCGGCGGCGAATAGACGATCTCGGCCCAAAGGACCGCGCCGACGACCAGGTGGCCGACAATGACCATTGTGAAATAGGGCGGCGCGTCGTCGGCCCGGTGGTGATGGAGTTCGGCGCTGCAGTTCGGGCAGGTTGCGCGCACGCGCAGGAAGCCCTCGAACAGCCTTCCGGTGCCGCAGTCCGGGCAGCGGCACATCAGTCCGCGCAGCATCGCCGGGATCAACCGGCGCGATCGGATTGCGGCACTGTCAGTCACGTTTGCGGCCCTTTCCCCGTTTCGGCCTCTTGGCCTCGACCCGCCTGCGGCCGCCCTTCCGGGCGCGTCCCGTGCGGGCGGTCATCGTCCCTGTGCTCTCCATCTCAAAGCGTAAACTACCGGCAAAGGGAAGGGCCTCGAGCAGTTTAACCTCCACCGGCATGCCGAGCTGGAAGGTCTCGCCGCTGGCGCGGCCGACCAGCCGGTGATGGGTTTCCTCGAACTCGAAATAATCGGTGCCCAGCGTCGATATCGGCACGAAGCCATCGGCGCCGGTCTCGTCGAGCTCGACGAACAGTCCGGCCCGGGTCACGCCGCGGATATGGCCGGCGAAGCGGGCGCCGATACGGTCGGCGAGCCAAAGGGCGATCAGCCGATCCTTGGTATCGCGCTCGGCCTTCATGGCGCGGCGTTCGGCGACCGAGATTTCTCCGGCGATGCGTTCCAGCTGGTCGATATCCTCGGCGACCTTGCCGCCCGGGCCGAGCCTCAGCGCGCCGATCAGGGCACGGTGGATCAAAAGGTCCGCATAACGCCGGATCGGCGAGGTAAAGTGCGCATAGCGGCGCAGGTGCAGGCCGAAATGGCCGATATTCTGCGTCGAATATTCCGCCTGGGACTGGGAGCGCAGGATCACCTCGTTGACGAGAACGGCATTCGGCGTGCCGTGCACGCGGCGCAGCACATTGTTGAAGTGTGACGGTCGCAGCGCGCCGGACTTGGGAAAGCTCATGTCCAGCGAACCGAGGAAGTCTCTCAGCGCTT
>DATHRP010000175.1:0-4373 GCA_035465195.1 Afifellaceae bacterium
TCCAGGTGATGACGAACTCGTTGCGGGCGATCTCGCGGGCGAAGCCGCTTGAGAGGATGCCGATCGGCAGTGCATACATGGCGAGCCCGAACACCATGAACAGGCCGCCGAACATCTTACCTATTACGGTGACGGGAACCACGTCGCCGTAGCCGACCGTGGTCAGCGTGGCGAGCGACCACCACATCGCCGCCGGCAGCGATCCGAAAGCCTCCGGCTGGACTTCGCGCTCGACAAAATAGAGCAGCGCGGCGGAAAGCAGGATCAGGCTCATCATGATGATTAGCGCGCCGAACAGCGCCCAGAGTTCCGACCGGACGACCCGCAGCAGGATCTGCAGCGCCGGCGAGTAGCGCGCGATCTTCAGGAACCGGAGTAGCCGCAGGACGCGCAGGATCCGCAGGTCGACGCCGAACAGGTTGCCGAAATAGAACGGCAGAACCGCCATCAGATCGATAATCATAAGCGGCGTCGCGGCGAATTTCATCCGCGCCTTCCAGGTCGGCAGGTGCCGCAGCGGCGGCAGGTCGATACACACCCACAGCCTGGCCAGATACTCGACGGTGAAGATCGCCACCGAAATGAGGTTGAACGCCTCGAACCAGACCAGGTAGCGCAGGTGGAGCTCATGCACCGTCGAGATCGCGAAGACGATGACGTTGGCAATGATCAGAAGGACGATGCACGTATCGAACGTGACGCTTGCCCGGTCCGATATCGAGCCGACTTCGAGTATCTCGTGCAGGCGCCAGCGCCGTCTCGCCCAAGGTCCGCGGTCTTCGGGATGAACGAACGAGGTCGGAGGAATATCGGTCGTTATGTTGCCGTCCGCCATCGCTCCGTCAGGCCGCGAGTTCTTCGACCCGTCCGGCGATCACCTTCAAGGCTTCATCCGCCGCCGCCGCATTCGGTCCGCCGGCCTGGGCTAGATCCGGGCGCCCGCCGCCGCCGCGCCCGCCCAACGCGACCGACCCGAGCTGGACAAGGTCGACGGCGCTGATCCTGTCGGTCAGGTCGTCCGTCACGCCGACGATCAGACCGGCCTTGCCGTCGTTGATCCCGACGATCGCCACGATGCCGGAACCGACCGCCTGCTTGCCCTGGTCGACCAGGCCGCGCAAGTCCTTCGGTGCGACACCTTCCACGGCACGCGCCATCAGGTTGATCGAGCCGATCTGCCGCACTGCCGGCTCGCCGCCGCCTCCGCCGCCCATCGCGAGCTTCTTGTTCGCCTCCGCCAGGTCGCGCTCCAGCTTGCGGCGCTCCTCCAGCAGCGCGTCGAGGCGCGGCAGGACGTCTTCCGGACGCACTTTCAGCTTCAGCGCGATATCGCGCACCCTCTGGTCCTGTTCGGAAAGATGGCGCCGCGCGGCATCACCCGTGAGCGCCTCGATCCGCCGCACGCCCGCCGCCACCGCCGCTTCCGAGACCACCGTGATCACGCCGATCTCGCCGGTCCGGCGGACATGGGTGCCGCCGCACAGCTCCAGCGAGTAGGTCTTGCCGGCACGCTCGCCGTCCGGCCATTCACCCATCGAGACGACGCGCACCTCGTCGCCGTATTTCTCCCCGAACAGTGCCATGGCGCCGGATTCGATCGCCGCCTCGCGGTCCATCAACCGGGTCACCACGGGCGCGTCCTGCAGCACGATCTGGTTGGCCCTGTCGGTGATCCTCGCCAGTTCGTCCTGGCCGACCGGCTTGGGGTGGGAAAAGTCGAAACGCAGGCGGTCCGGCGCCACCAGCGAGCCCTTCTGCGCGACGTGACCGCCCAGCGTTTCGCGAAGCGCCTCGTGCAACAGATGGGTGGCGGAATGATTGGCGCGGATCGTCGTCCGCCGCATAGCATCGACGGAAAGGCGTACGGCATCGCCGACGCCGATCTTGCCTTCCTCAATCCGGCCCAAATGCACGAACAGGCCATCCGCCTTCTTCTGCGTGTCGGTGACGGCGAACCGCGCGCCGCCTTCGGTCTCGATCGTGCCGGTATCGCCGACCTGCCCGCCTGACTCGCCGTAGAACGGCGTCTGGTTGGTGATCAGCGCGCCCTCCTCGCCGGCCGAAAGCGTATCCGTCTCCGCACCGTCGCGCACGAGCGCCTGCACGACGCCCTCGGCCGAAACGGTGTCGTATCCGAGGAAATCGGTTGCGCCGACCCGGTCGCGCACTGCCAGCCATATCGTCTCGGTCGCGGCATCGCCGGACCCGGCCCAGTTGGCCCGCGCTTCCGCCTTCTGACGCTGCATGGCGTCGTTGAAGCCGCCAAGGTCGACGCCGATGCTGCGGGTCTTCAGCGCATCCTGGGTAAGATCGAGCGGGAAGCCGTAGGTGTCATAGAGCTTGAAGGCCGTCTCGCCGTCGAGCGTATCGCCCTCGCCCAGGCTTTCGGTCGCCTGATCGAGCAGCGACAGGCCGCGCGCCAGCGTTTTCTGGAACCGGCCCTCCTCGAGCTTCAGCGTCTCGGAGATCAATGCCTCGGCCCGGCCGAGTTCCGGATAGGCCTGGCCCATCTCGCGCACCAGCAGCGGCACCAGCCTGTAGATCGCCGGCTCGCCGATGCCGATCATGTGGGCATGCCGCATGGCGCGGCGCATGATCCGCCTCAGCACGTAGCCGCGGCCTTCGTTCGACGGCAGCACGCCGTCGGCAATCAGGAAACTCGTCGCCCTCAGGTGATCGGCGATGACGCGCGGGCTCGCCTGCTGGCTTTCGCCGACGTCGACGCCCGGCAACTCGTTCACCCCGGCGATTAGCGCCTTGAACAGGTCGATATCGTAATTGTCGTGCACGCCCTGCAGCACGGCGGCGATGCGCTCCAGACCCATGCCGGTATCGATGGACGGCCGCGGCAGGTCCACGCGCTCCTCCGTGGTGACCTGCTCGAACTGCATGAAAACCAGGTTCCAGATCTCAACGAACCGGTCACCATCTTCCTCCGGAGAGCCCGGAGGACCGCCCCAGATATGATCGCCATGGTCGTAGAAGATTTCCGAGCACGGCCCGCACGGGCCGGTATCGCCCATCGCCCAGAAGTTATCGCTTGTCGGAATGCGAATGATCCGGTCATCCGGCAGCCCGGCGACCTTCTTCCAGAGCGCGTGGGCATCGTCGTCCTCGGCATAGACGGTGACGAGCAGGCGTTCCTTCGCAAGTCCGAATTCCCGCGTGATCAGGGTCCAGGCGAGATCGATCGCGCGCTCCTTGAAATAGTCGCCGAACGAGAAATTGCCGAGCATCTCGAAGAATGTGTGGTGGCGCGCCGTGTAACCGACATTGTCGAGATCGTTGTGCTTGCCGCCGGCACGAACGCATTTCTGCGACGTCACCGCCCGGGGATAGGGTGCCTGCGCCTTACCGGTGAAATAGTCCTTGAACTGGACCATGCCGGCATTGGTGAACATCAATGTGGGATCGTTGCGCGGGACCAGCGGGCTGGAGGCGACGATCTCGTGCCCCTCGGCCGCGAAATAGTCGAGAAACGCGCGTCGGATATCATTGACACTACTCATGGATAGTCCGTCTCCGCAGGCATGCCGGAGCGGTTGGTGCTCCGGATCCTGGCTGTTATGGGCATTTGCCGATTTGTGCGCCATTTAGACGCCATCACCGCATCCTGTCCAGCAGCACCGGACGGTCCGCACCGCCTCATGTCACGGGCAATCCGGATCACGACAATTGCAGACAACCTATAACAAAGCCCGCGGACGGATCCGCGGGCTTGTCGACCTGGCACCGGACGTCGTGGCCGGCGTAACTTTCCGTCTCGGCTGACGTTCAGGCCTCCAGGGCCGCGTCTCCATCGTCGGCACTTCCATCCGTTTCCGGTTCGCCTTCCATGATCTGGCTGGCGATCAGCCCGGCATTCTGCCGGATCGCTTTCTCGATCGTGTCGGCAACGTCCGGATTCTCCTTCAGGAACTGCTTGGCGTTCTCGCGGCCCTGACCGAGCCGCTGGCTGTCGTAGGAGAACCAGGCGCCCGATTTCTCCACGATGCCGGCCTTGACGCCGAGATCGATCAGTTCACCGGTCTTCGAGACACCCTCGCCGTACATGATGTCGAACTCGACCTGCTTGAACGGCGGCGCCAGCTTGTTCTTGACCACCTTGACCCGGGTCTGGTTGCCGACGATCTCGTCGCGGTCCTTGATCGAGCCGATGCGGCGGATGTCGAGGCGCACCGAGGCATAGAAGTTCAGCGCATTGCCGCCGGTGGTGGTCTCGGGATTGCCAAACATGACGCCGATCTTCATGCGGATCTGGTTGATGAAGATAACCATGCATTTCGAGCGACTGATCGAGCCGGTCAGTTTGCGCATCGCCTGGCTCATCAGGCGCGCATGGACGCCGACCGAGCTGTCGCCCATCTCGCCCT
>DATHRP010000176.1:0-2348 GCA_035465195.1 Afifellaceae bacterium
CGTCCAGCCTGCTGCGCCGGCTCGAGCGCTAGCAGACGGAAATGCGGCCGGGCGCCCTGCCCGACCGCGTTCGACTTATTGGTCGGCGGCCTCGCGGACGATCTCATCAAGCAGCGCGTTGACGGCGGCAAGCGCCTCGCGGGAGGAATCGGAGCCGACCTCAGGCATCTTGCGAAATCCGACATTCACGGTGCCCGTCTGATCGGCACGTTCGTAGACGAACAGGACGTAGGGGCAGAATGCGATGTTCGCGGGATCGGCCTCCATCGCCCGGCGCGAGACGACAGCGGAGCAGAACTGCACGGCTTCCGCATTGGCGTAGATCGTCTTGGTGGCGCCGACATCGCCGGCTGTACGTGTGAGCATGTCGCCAATCTTCGCCTCGTAGTCGATCACGTAACCGCGGTTGATGATGGCGTCGGCGAGATCCTGGCGTACATCGGCGTAAGCGCCTTTGACGGCATAGGACACGACCCCTTCTGGGCCGGCCGCATGCGCGCCGCCGGCAATCAGGAACGGAACCAGCAAGGCGGCCAGTCTGAAAATTCTGAATTTTGTCATTTTCTCCTCCAGTCCGGCGATCCGACAACAAAGTCCGTGTCCGGCGCCTTGATCCAGCGCAAGTCGGCCGGCGCGATCAGTCCTTGCGGGCCTTCGACGGCGTCTCAATCGGGATATAGTTCAGGGGTAGCGCCGGGGTATCCTTGATTCTCTCCATGGCGAAGGCCGAAGAGACGTCGGTAATGTCGATCCGGCTGACCAGCTTTTTGTAGAACGCATCGTAGGCGGCAATGTCCGGCACGATGACCTTCAGCAGGTAATCGATATTGCCGCTCATGCGGTGAAACTCGACCACCTCGGGGAATTCGGAGATGATCTTGGCGAAGCGGAGCAGCCAGTCCTCGTTGTGCTGGTTGGTGACGACGGAGACGAAAACCGTGACGTTGGCGTTGATCTTCGCCGGATCGAGCACGGCCACCCGGCGCTTGATCACGCCGTCCTCCTCCATCTTCTGAATACGGCGCCAGCACGGCGTGGTCGACAGCCCGACCTTGCGGCCGATCTCGGCGACCGGCAGGGTGGCGTCCTCCTGGAGGATCGACAGGATCATGCGGTCGGTTCGGTCCATCGGCGCCAGCCCCTTTCAACCTTCTGGATTAATAGAACAGAATTCCAGAATTCGGAAATATAGAATTAGATTTTTTTAATTGGAACCCGCAAAACCGCTAAACAAGGATTTTCATACTCTCACGGGAAAATGCTGGATCGGCTAAGACGAGCCGATCAAACCATCAGCCGCGCCACCTCCGCCCGCAGCACGGGCAGCAGGTCCGTTTCGAACCAGGGATTGCGCCTGATCCAGGCATTGTTGCGCCACGAGGGATGCGGCAGCGGCAACACCTTCGGACTTTCGGTCGCCTCGAAGATCGCGCGCCAGTTGGCGACCGTCTCGGTCAGCGTCTTTCCCCGCAGCGATCCCAGGTGCCACGCCTGGGCATACTGGCCGATGGCGAGCAGCAGTTCGACCTGCGGCATGGCGGCGAATATCTCCGGCCGCCAGCGCGGGGCGCATTCGCGCCTCGGCGGCAGGTCGGAACCGCGTTCGTCGAGCCCCGGAAAACAGAGACCCATCGGGACGATGGCGAGCCGGCCACGGTCGTAGAACTCGTCCGGCGTGATGCCCATCCAGTCGCGCAGCCGCACGCCGGAAGGGTCGTTGAACGGCTTGCTGGAGGCGTGGGCGAGCGTGCCTGCCGCCTGACCTGCAATACAGAGCCTCGCCGACGGCGACAGGTGGACGATCGGGTTTGGCTCGTGCGGCAGCGGCTTGCCGGTCGGCGTTTCCACGCACAGCCGGCAACGGGCGATCCTCCGTTCCAGTTCCCGCAGTTCGCTGCGCTTCGGTTTCGCCATCAGGCCGACGCGCTCGGCCGTGACGATACCTCCCCGTGCCAGCGAAGCAGATTGGCGTGGTCCTCCGGGACGGCCAGTTTCGCCGGCTTCATGAAATCGACCGCGACCATCGCCGTGATGTCGGCGATGGTGTAGCTGTCGCCGGCGATGAACGGACGGCCGGCAAGTTCGCCGTCAAGCCACTTCAGTATCTCCACCACCTTCGCCTTGTTGGCCTCGCCCCATGCCGCCACCTGCGGCACTTCCATCTCGATCATGGCCGGATGAAGGTGCCGGAACGCGGCCGCGACCGCCGCCATCAGGTTGAGCTCCATGCGGCGGTTCCACATCTCCACCAGCGCCTTGCCAAGCGCGCCGGTGCCCATCAGCGGCGGATCGGGCTGCAGTTCCTCGAAGTAGCGGCAGATGGCGACGGACTCGGAAATGGCAGTCCC
>DATHRP010000177.1:0-4966 GCA_035465195.1 Afifellaceae bacterium
GACGGCATGGAGCTGTTGCGGAAGCTGCGCCAGAAGTCGGACCTTCCGGTGATCTTCCTCACCTCCAAGGACGACGAGATCGACGAACTGTTCGGCCTCAAGATGGGCGCCGACGACTATATCCGCAAACCGTTCTCGCAACGCCTGCTGGTGGAACACGTCAAGGCCGTTCTGCGCCGCGCCCAGCCGCGCGATCCGGCGATGATCCGCGAGGGCGAGACGGCGCGCATCCTGGAGCGCGGCGCCCTTGTCATGGACCAGGAACGTCATACCTGTACCTGGAACGGTCAGAACGTCACGCTGACCGTAACCGAGTTTCTTATTCTTTTTGCACTTGCCCACCGCCCCGGTGTAGTAAAAAGCCGCAATGCGCTGATGGACGCGGCCTATGACGACCAGGTCTACGTGGACGACCGCACCATCGACAGCCACATCAAGCGGCTGCGCAAGAAGTTCAAGGTCGTCGATGACGACTTTAACATGATCGAGACACTATACGGGGTTGGGTACAGGTTCCGGGAATCCTGACCTCGCGCTGATGAGGAATCATGGTAGCGGAGACGGAGAACCGGCAGCCGCAGGCTACAGAATCCGGCTCCGCCCTCAGGACAATCGGCCGGCTCGCCCTGCGCGGCGTCGCGCCGGCCGCCGCGCTGGCGAGGTGGTTGAGCCAGATCGCCGTCTCCAGCCTGACAAGGCGCATCCTGATCCTCAACCTGGCGGCCCTGATTGCCCTTGTCGGCGGCATCCTCTATCTCAACAAGTTCCGCGCCGGTCTGATCGACGCCCGGGTGGAGAGCCTGCGCACGCAGGGCCAGATTATTGCCGCCGCCATCGCCGCCCAGGCCTCGGTCGAAACCGATTCCATCACCGTCGATCCCGACAAGCTGCTCGAGCTGCAGGCCGGCGAAAGCCTGTCGCCGTTCGATCTCGGTGACAGCACCGCCGACTTCCCGATCAATCCGGAGCGCGTCGCGCCGCTGTTGAAGCGGCTGATCTCGCCGACCCGCATCCGTGGCCGCATCTACGACCAGGAAGGCACGCTGCTGCTCGATTCCCGCGGCCTCTATTCCAGGGGGCAGATCCTGCGCTTCGAGCTGCCGCCGCTCGACCAGGAGAAGCCCTGGTACGACGGCCTGTCGGCGCGCATCAAGCACTGGTTCCGCCGCGGCGACCTGCCGGCCTACCGCGAGATCGGCGCCGGAAACGGCCGCGAATATCCGGAGGTGGTCAACGCTCTGAACGGCCAGTCGCCGAGCATCGTTCGCATCAGCGAGGACGGCGGCCTGATCGTGTCGGTGGCCGTGCCGATCCAGCGCTTCCGCGCCGTCCTCGGCGCCCTGCTCCTGTCGACCGAATCCGGCGACATCGACGCCATCGTCGAGGCGGAACGCATGGCCATCGTCCGCGTCTTCCTGGTCGCCGCCGCCGTCACCATCCTACTGTCGGTGCTGCTGGCCAGCACCATCGCCGGCCCGGTGCGGCGGCTTTCCGGCGCCGCCGAGCGGGTTCGCCGCGGCGTCAAGCGCCGGGTGGAGATCCCGGATTTTTCCGGCCGCAAGGACGAGATCGGCCACCTCGCCCAGTCGCTTCGCGACATGACCACGGCGCTCTACAACCGCATGGAGGCGATCGAGAGTTTCGCCGCCGACGTGGCGCACGAATTGAAGAACCCGCTGACCTCTCTGCGCAGTGCGGTGGAAACCCTGCCGATCGTCAAGACGCAGGAGTCGCGCGCTAGGCTGCTTGCCGTCATCCAGCACGATGTCCGCCGTCTCGACCGCCTGATCACCGACATTTCCGATGCCTCGCGGCTCGATGCGGAGCTCGCCCGAGCCGATACCGAACCCGTCGACATCGCCCGGCTGCTCGACGCCGTGGTCACCATTGCCCGCGAAGCCCGGGTCGTGCGCCACTCGGAGATCGTGCTCGCCGTCGATTCCGGGCGCTGGGGCAAGAACGCATTCTATGTCCTTGGCCACGACAGCCGGCTCGCCCAGGTCTTCAACAACCTGATCGACAATGCCCGCTCCTTCTCGCCGCCGAACGGCATCGTCCGCGTCGTCGCCAAGCGGCACGCCAACGCCATCGTCGTCACCGTCGACGACGACGGGCCCGGCATCAACGGCGAGAACATCGACCGGATCTTCGAACGGTTCTACACCGACCGTCCGGACGCCGAGGATTTCGGCAAGAATTCCGGTCTCGGCCTCGCCATCACCCGGCAGATCGTCGATGTGCACCGCGGTCGTGTCACGGCAGAGAACCGCAGGGACGCCAATGGCCGCATCACCGGTGCCAGGTTCACCGTCGTTCTGCCGCCCGCCGGCCGCAAGTGAGCCCATCCGCCACCTTCAATATCCACGCCTCCGCCGTGCTGTGCGATGGCGCCGGGGTCCTGATCAGGGGCCGTGCCGGCAGCGGCAAGTCGACGCTCGCATTGAGCCTTATCGAGGCCGGCGGCCGGCTGGTCTCCGACGACCGCGTCCTGGTGTGGCCGCGTGCCGGCCGGCTGATCGCCTGTCCGCCCTCGCCGATCGCCGGCCTCGTCGAACTGCGCGGCGCCGGCATCGTCCGCCGCCCCTTCGAGCCGGCCGCGGTGATCCGGCTGGTGGTCGATCTCGTCGCCGCCGGGGATCTCGAACGCGTCCCGACTGACGACGACCGCTTCGCGGTGATCGACGGCGTCCGCCTGGACCGCCAGGCCGTTCCCGAAGCGGGTGCCGCCGGCGCGTTGGAACAGGCCGCCCTCCTGGTCCGCCAGGCGCTTGGCGATATTCGTGGCCCGGCGAGCCATAGGCCCTTGCACTTGCCGCAGGTTTCGCCATGATTGCGAACCTTTCGGGAGACGGCAGGAATATATGATCGGCCTTGTACTTGTAACGCACGGCAACCTGGCGGCGGAATTCAGGTCCGCGCTGGAGCACGTGATGGGCCCGCAGGACAATTGCGAGACCATTTCCATCGGACCCGACGACGACATGGACGAGCGACGGCATGACATCGTCGCCGCCGTCGACCGGGTCGACCAGGGTCAGGGCGTCGTCCTGCTGACCGACATGTTCGGCGGCACGCCGTCCAACCTGGCCATCTCGGTGATGGAGAAGGGCCGTGTCGAGGTCGTCGCCGGCGTCAACCTGCCGATGCTGATCAAGCTCGCCAATGTTCGCGAAACCGAACCGCTTGAAGAGGTCGCGGTGGCCGCCCAGGAATGGGGCCGCAAGTACATCAACGTCGCGAGCCAGATCCTGTCCAGCGAGTAGCGTGAGAAAATGGCGGCAAGCGGCAGCAGGAAGCGGAAGGCGGAAGACGGGGCGGGTGACAGCGCCGGCCGCACGCTGACGATCTGCAACAAGCGCGGCCTGCACGCCCGGGCGTCGGCCAAGTTCGTCAAGTGCGCCGAGACCTTCGACAGCGAGATCACCGTCAGCAAGGACGGCCAGAGTGTCGGCGGCACGTCGATCATGGGCCTCATGATGCTCGCCGCCGCGCCCGGTTCGACCATCGAGGTCACGGCGAAGGGCCCCGATGCCGCCGCCGCGCTCGCCGCGCTGGCCGATCTCGTCGAATGCGGCTTCGGCGAGGGCGACTGACCGCCATCCCCTTTCAGCGCCGCCATCCCTTTTCAGCGTCGATGCGCTAGCCGCTGATATTGTAGGCGGCGAGCGTCGCCATGTTGGCGATGTCGGAATCCCGCGCGTTCATCGGCAGGATCTGGACCGGCCGGTCGAAGCCGACGAGCAGCGGTCCGATGACCGTCGATCCGCCGAGCTCCTGCAGCATCTTGGTGGCGATCGACGCCGAATGGTAGGCCGGCATCACCAGCACGTTGGCCGGCCCCGGCAGACGGCAGAACGGATAGGCGGCCAGCAGGTCGGCATTGAGCGCCACGTCGGCCGCCATGTCGCCGTCGAACGCGAAGTCGACCCTGCGCCGCTCCAGCACCTTGACCGCGTCCTGCACCTTCTGGGCCCGTTCGCCCGGCGGGTTGCCGAACGTCGAATAGGCGAGCAAAGCCACCCGCGGCTCGTAACCGAGGCGCCTGGCGACGCCGGCCGCCTCTTCGGCGATGTCCGCGATCTCCTCCGCGTTCGGCATTTCGTGCACCGCCGTGTCGGCGATGATCACCGTGCGCCCGCGCGTCAGCGCGATCGATATGCCGATGATCCGGTGGCCCGGCTTCGGGTCGATGCAGCGCCGCACGTCTTCGAGCACGGTGGAATAGTTGCGGGTGAGCCCCGTCACCATCGCGTCGGCCTCGCCGAGCGCCAGCATGCAGGCGGCGAAATGGTTGCGGTCGGTATTGATCAGCCGCTGGCAGTCGCGGTGCAGGTAGCCCTGCCGCTGCAGCCTGGCATAGAGGTAGTCGGTATAGGCGTCGCGCCGGGTCGAAAGCCGCGCATTGACGATCTCGATCCCCTCGCGCAGTTCCACCCCGAGCGCTTTCGCGGTTTCCTCGATCTGGTTCTCGCGGCCGACCAGCACGGCCGTCCCCATTTGCTGGTTGGCGAAGCCGACGGCGGCCCGGATCACCTGCTCCTCCTCGCCCTCGGCGAAGACCACGCGCTTGGGCTGGCGGCGCACCCGGGCGCTGACCTGCTGCAGCGCGCCGGCGATCGGGTCGCGCCGCGCCGAAAGCTGCCGGCGATAGCCGTCCATGTCGACGATCGGCCGCCTGGCGACGCCGGATTTCATCGCCGCCTCGGCGACCGCCGCCGGCACGAAGGAGATCAGCCGCGGGTCGAAGGGCACCGGGATGATGTAGTTCTCGCCGAAGCGCGGCCGCTGGCCCTGGTACGCGGCCGCCACCTCGTCCGGCACGTCCTCGCGCGCCAGTTCCGCCAGCGCCTGCGCCGCCGCGACCTTCATGTCGTTGTTGATCGTCGTCGCGCGCACGTCGAGCGCGCCGGGGAAGATGTAGGGGAAGCCCAGCACATTGTTGACCTGGTTCGGAGAGTCGGAGCGG
>DATHRP010000178.1:0-9740 GCA_035465195.1 Afifellaceae bacterium
CAATCAAGGCAGCAACCCTGGCTGCCATCGGACTTCTTTCCTTCGGAAACACCGGCAACGCGGAAACGCCGCTTGAGCGCGGCACATACCTGATGAACAGCATTGTCGCCTGCGGCAACTGCCACACGGTCCAGACGCCGGACGGACCCCTGCCCGGCATGGAGCTTGCCGGCGGCATGGAGATCCCGGAGCCCGGCGCCTTCACCGCGCGCGCGCCGAACATAACGCCCGATCCGGAGACCGGCATCGGCAAGTGGACCGATGATGAGATCATCACCGCCATCCGCGAGGGCCGACGGCCGGACGGCACCCTGATCGGACCGCCGATGCCAATCGGCCTCTATCGCGGCATGTCCGACACCGACGTGCGGGCGATCGTCGCCTATCTCCGCAGCGTGCCGCCGGTCGTCAACAAGGTCGCGAAGTCGGAGTACGCCATCCCGCTGCCGCCCGACTACGGCCCGCCGGTCGGCTCGGTCCCCGATGTCGACCCGAACGACAAGGTCGCCTACGGCGCCTATCTCGCCGGCCCCGCCGGCCATTGCACGGAGTGCCACAGCGCGCCCGGGCCGAACGGCGCGCCGGACTTCGAGAACGCGCTGGGCGCCGGCGGCTTCCAGTTCCACGGGCCCTGGGGAACAAGCGTCTCGGCGAACATCACCCCGGCCGGCATCGGCGACTGGACGGACGCCCAGCTCAAGAAGGTCATCACCACCGGCGAGCGCCCGGACGGCAGCCGTCTGCTGCCGCCGATGGGCGTGTACTATTACGCCAATATCAGCGACCGGGATCTCGACGCCATCATCGCCTACCTGCGCTCCCTGAAGCCGATCGAGTGAGGCGCTGAGCGGCCGCAGCAAACGGCGGTTTACGACGGCCGGCACCGGCCTGACGACATCAGCGCCGCCCCGCGGTGGTAGATTCGCAAATTGTAGCGCCCGTCGGCCTCGAGCCGGAAATAGTCGAAGCCCGGCCGCAGGCGGACCAGCAGATAGCCGCGGTCGTCGGGGACGGTGAGCGCGCCGTCGAGAGGCAGGTCGGCGACCGGCGCGGCTCCGCCGGCGAAATCCAGCCGACCTTCGCCGCCCGCCACCGCAACGGTGAACGGCGAAGCGGCGACCGCAGAACGGCCTGTGCAGCCGATATGGATATTGCCGCAGAAATGCCGCAACGCCGGTTCGCAGTACAGCGAACCGTGCTGCAGCAGCGTTTCGACCGGCGACCCGCCGGCCGCCGGCGGTACACCCAGCGCCGTACCGAGCGTCAGGGCAACCAGCGCCGCCCGCCACCACCTCATGCCAGCGTATAGGCGGTCTTCACCGTCGTGAAGAACTCCGCCGCATACCGGCCCTGTTCGCGCGGGCCATAGCTGGAGCCCTTGCGGCCGCCGAACGGCACGTGGAAGTCGACGCCGGCAGTCGGCAGGTTGACCATCACCATGCCGGCTTCCGAATTGCGCTTGAAATGTGTGGCGTGCTTCAGGCTGGTCGTGCAGATGCCCGACGAGAGCCCGAATGGCGTGTCGTTGGCCACCGCCAGCGCCTCGTCGTAATCCTTGACCCGGATGACGCCGGCGACCGGCCCGAAAATCTCCTCGCGGCTGATCCGCATTTCGTTGCTGCATTCGGTGAAGAGCGCCGGCTGCAGGTAGAACCCCGGCGTCTCGCGGTTGAGCCGCTCGCCGCCATAGACGAGGTTGGCGCCCTCCTCGCGGCCGATTCCGATATAGTCCTCGTCCTGCTTGAGCTGGCTCTCGTCGACCACCGGGCCGATATGGGTGCCCTCCTTCAACGCGTTGTCGACATTGAGCGCCTTCAGCTTCGCCGTCAGCGTGTCGACGAAGCGGTCGTGGATGCCCTCCGTCACCACCAGCCGCGAGGAGGCGGTGCAGCGCTGGCCGGTGGAGAAGAAGGCGCCGTTCGCCGCGCAGTCCACCGCGATGTCGAGATCGGCGTCGTCGAGAACCACCAGCGGGTTCTTGCCGCCCATCTCGAGCTGGAACTTGCGCATATGCTCCACGCTCGCCGCCGCCACGCGCCGGCCGGTCTCCACGGAGCCGGTGAAGGTGACGGCATTGACGTCCGGGCTGTCGAGGATCGCCTGGCCGACCACCGAGCCCCGGCCCATGACCAGGTTCAGGACGCCGGCCGGCAGGCCGGCCCGGTGCAGGATATCGACGATCGCCCAGGCGCAGCCGGGCACAAGGTCGGCCGGCTTCATCACCACCGTATTGCCGTAGCAGAGCGCCGGCGCCACCTTCCAGGCCGGAATGGCGATCGGGAAGTTCCAGGGCGTGATGATGCCGACGACGCCGACCGGCTCGCGCGTCATCTCCACGCCGATGCCGGGCCGCACGCTGGGCACCGTCTCGCCGGTCAGCCTGAGCGCCTCGCCGGCGAAGAAATCGAAGATCTGCGCGGCACGGATCGTCTCGCCGATCCCCTCCGCCAGCGTCTTGCCCTCCTCACGGGCCAGCAGCGTGCCGAGCTCGTCCTTGCGCGCGACGATCTCGTCGGCCGCCTTGCGTAAGACCGTGTGCCGCTCCAGGAGCCCGGAGCGCGACCAGGCCGGAAACGCCGCCTTCGCCGCCGCGATTGCCGCCTTCGCGTCGTCGGCCGTGGCGCTGGCATATTCACCGATCACCTCGTTGGTGTCGGACGGGTTGATGTTGGCGCGCGCCTCCGCGCCGACCTTCTCGCCGTTGATGAAATTGTGATGCATGTCGGTCATGGGTTTGGTCCTGGTTGGTCAATCGGTTTCGGGGATGAATGGTGAAATCTGCCGATGTGGCAATGGTATGCGCGGTAGATGGTGCGAGGCGCGACCGTCGCGGTTTGTCCGCCCCTTCGAGGCTCGCTTAGCTCGCACCTCAGGATGACGTTGAGGGTGGCAATAGGGGTACCGAACGACGAGCGCAGTTCCCGGTCGGTCATCGTCAGACTCCGATTGCGCCCCGGATTCTTCATATCGCCGGGCCAATTACTGCAATACGCTTTGCCTTGCCCAATCAGCGCCCCGCAGGAGCGCCTCGAAGGGCTGGATTGTGCGTGAACGATCATACCCGATGCCCACTCATTTTTTCCGAGAGCTCTAAAGCAGCCCCCGCCCCGCAAGGTTGCGCATGAGCTGCGACGTGCCGAACGTCCAGGGCTCGCAGTCGCTGCACAGTTTCACGGTGTTCCGCAGCGCGCCGAGGCGGTCGCTGCTGATCGTCACCCTGTCGTCGATATGGTGGGTGAAGCCGAGGCCCGCCCCGCCGCGGTCCTTGACCGGGGCGAACATGGTGCCGAGATAGAGCACGAAGCCGTCGGGATACTGGTGGTTGGCGCCGATCGCCGCGTCGACAAGTTCGCGCGGCGAGCGGCTGATCTCCGACATCGGGCTGTGGCCTTCCAGCACGAAGCCGTCCTCGCCGGTCACTTCGAGGTCGACCGTGAGACTGCCGATATCGGCCTCGGTGAAATGCTCGTCGAGCAGCCGGATGAACGGGCCGAGGGCAGCACTCGCATTGTTATCCTTGCACTTGCCGAGGAGCAGCGCGGAACGCCCCTCCACGTCGCGCAGATTGACGTCGTTGCCGAGCGTCACGCCCTTGATCGCACCGGTGGAGGAGACGGCGAGCACCATCTCCGGCTCGGGATTGTTCCATTCGGAAATCGGCAGGATGCCGATATGGGCGCCGAAGCCGACGGCGCTCATCGGCTGCGCCTTGGTGAAGATCTCCGCGTCCGGGCCGATGCCGACCTCCAGATATTGCGACCAGGCGCCGCGCTCGATCAGGTGGCCCTTCAGCTTCGCCGCCTCCGGAGAACCGGGCTTGAGGTCGCTGAGGTCCGAGCCGATCAGCGCCGTCACCTCCGCCCGCGCCGCGGCCGCGCCGCCGGGATCGCCCTTGGCGCGCTCCTCGATCACCCGCTCCAGCAGACTGACGACGAAGGTCACGCCGGATGCTTTCACCGCCTGCAGGTCGGACGGCGCGAGCAGCCACGGCCGGGAGGCGTCGCGCCCGCCCTCGACCGAATTCTCGAGAAGCTCGTCGACGGAGCCGAGCGAGAAGCCGTCGCCCTGGCGGGCGATCTCGGCGGCGTGCTCCAGCTCCAGGAGCGCGCTCATCGTCGGCACCTCTCTCGAGGTGATGTCGATCACCTCCCCGCCCGTGATCGTGACGATGCTGGGCCCGTCTGCGGCCGGGTTCCAGACCCGCCCGACAAGCGTCGCTTCGCCGGCATCCTTCGGAAGATTGTCCGTCATGACCGTTTCCTCGTCTGCGTTCGGCCGGTGCGCGCGCCGCGCCCGGCATCCGGAATTGGCGCGGAGAATACCGGCTTTCGCGTCAGTGTTGAACAGCCGGGCGGCTTGACCGAGGTCAAAACGCCAACCGGCCCCGTCGGTCACATTGTCCGCGCAACACGGAATTCCGGCCGGACCCGCCCGGGCCCGGCCCGCACCGGACTTCAAGGAGAGCCGCCATGTACAAGACCATCCTGATTTCGTCCGACGGATCGGAGCTTGCCGGCAAGGCCGTCGCCAACGGGCTCGCGCTCGCCAAGTCGCTGGACGCAAAGGTCGTCGCGGTCACCGTTTCGGAGCCATGGCCGCCGACCGAGATGGCGGCGGAGATCGAGCGCGGCAAGCCGCATCCGATCGAGGATTTCGAGAAGGCCATGGCCGGCTGGGCGACAACGGTCCTCGAACGCATAGCCGCCAAGGCCAAGGAGGCCGGTGTCGCCTGCGAAACCGTCCACGTCGCCGACCGCCACCCGGCCGACGGCATCGTGGAGACCGCAAAGGAAAAGGGCTGCGACCTGATTGTCATGGCTTCGCACGGACGCCGGGGCGTCAAGCGGCTGCTGCTCGGCAGCGTCGCGGCAGAGGTGCTCGGGCATTCGACGATCCCGGTGCTGGTCTACCGCTAGGCCGCTCGCCCGCTGGTTTGCAGACCCGACCGCCGCCGCGTGTTAAACTCCGACAGGATTACCCTTGTTCGGAAGGCGACCCATGGACGGCTACTACGATCTCGGAAATCACTCATTCCCGGTAACGACGTCATCCGAAGACGCGCAGCTCTGGTTCGACCGCGGCCTTCTGTGGACCTTCGGCTACAACCACGAAGAGGCGGTCGCCTGTTTTGACCAGGCGATCGGAGCCGATCCCGGCTGCGCCATGGCGCACTGGGGCAAGGCCTACGCCGCCGGCCCCAACTACAACATGCCGTGGGAGCTCTTCGACGATGCCGGCCGCGCCGGGGCGATCGCCACCGGCTATGCCTCCTCGCAGGCGGCACTGGCGCTTGTCGACGGCGTCGCGGGCTGGGAAGCGGCGCTGATCCGCGCCCTGCCCGCACGCTATCCGCAAGCCGAGCCGGCCGACGACATGCAGCCCTGGAACGTCGCTTTCGCCGACGCGATGCGCCGGGCGTTCCGCGATCACGGTAATAGCCTGGAGGTCCGCACCATATTCGCCGAGGCGTTGCTCAACATCACGCCCTGGAAGATGTGGGACCTGAAGACCGGTCGGCCGGCCGAGGGCGCCTTCACCGAAGAAGCACAGGCCGTGCTTGAGGAAGCGCTTGCCGGGGACCCCGCGGCCTGGCGGCATCCGGGCCTGCTGCATCTCTACGTCCACCTGATGGAGATGTCGCCGTTCCCCGAAAAGGCGCTGAAGGCCGGCGACGTGCTGCGCACCCTGGTGCCGGATTCCGGCCACCTCATCCACATGCCGACCCATATCGACGTGCTGTGCGGCCATTATGCGGACGTTTTGCGCTGGAACGAGGCGGCCGTTGAGGCCGACCTGAAGTTCTGGCGCGACAAGGGCCCGTTCAACATCTATTCCGGCTACCGGCTGCACAATTATCATTTCGTCATCTACGGCGCCCTCTTCCTCGGCCAGTTCGAGCCGGCCATGCGCGCCGTACGCGGCGCGGCGGAGACCGTTCCGGAGGAGATGCTGCGGGTGGAAAGCCCGCCGATGGCGGATTACTTCGAGAGCTATCTCGGCTTCGAGCCGCACGTGCTGGTGCGCTTCGGCCGGTGGCGCGAGGCGACGAAACTGCAGCTTCCCGCAGACCCGGAGCTCTATTGCACGCTCGCCGCCAACGTCCATTACGCGAGGGGGGTCGCCCATGCCGCGCTCAGCGATGTCGCCGCGGCGGAAGCGGAGGAAAAGCTCTACCATGAAGCGGTGAAACGCGTTCCCGAGAGCCGGCTCCTGCACAACAACCGCGTCATCGACCTGCTCGCCATCGGCGCGGAGATGCTGCGCGGCGAGATCCTCTACCGCAAGGGCGCCTTCGACGAGGCGTTCGCCGCACTTCGCCGCTCCATCGCGCTGGACGACAACCTGCCCTACGACGAGCCGTGGGGCTGGATGCAGCCGACGCGCCACGCGCTGGGCGCGCTGCTCCTGGAACAGGGACATATCGACGAGGCCGAAGCCGTCTTCCGCGAGGATCTCGGCCTTGGCGGCAAGCTCTCGCGCGCCACCATCCACCCGGACAATGTCTGGAGCCTGAAGGGCCTGCACGATTGCCTGAAGGCCCGCGGCGAACAAACAGAAATCGTCCAGGTGCGCCAGCGCCTCGACCTCGCCCAGGCTCGCGCCGACCGCGCGGTGGCGGCGTCGTGTTTCTGCGCGCAGGCGGCGCTGCAGGCGGCGGAGTAGGGTCGGTCCGGCCGGTACCCCATTCGTCAGTAACCGCCCTTCAGGAAAGCTCGGGACGTACCGGCCATCCAGACCCGTCAACCGCCCGCCTTCAGCCGGCCGGCCGCCTGGCCAACTCGCGGATCACGTCGAACGCGAGGTCCACGTCCGCCTCCTCCGTCGCGAAGCCACCGGCCTGGAAGCGGATGACGAACTTGCCGTCGAGCTTCGTCTGGGTCAGGTAGATGCGCCCGTCATCGTTGATCCGCTGCAGCAGCTCGGCGTTCAGCGCGTCGAGGTCGGCGGCGCCTTCGGGCACGTAACGAAACGAGAAAAGCGACAGCACCGGAGCGCTCGTCACCTCGAAATCCGGCTCCGCGTCGAGCCGTTCCGCAAGCTTCTCCGCCCAGGCGACATGGTTGCGGATCATTGCCCGCAATCCCTCCAGCCCGTGCGCGCGGATCAGGAACCACAGCTTCAGCGCCCGGAAGCGGCGCCCGAGGGGAATCGACCATTCGCTGTAGTCGACGATCCCCTCGCGCTCATGGGTCTTCAGAAATTCAGGATGGATCGCCAGCGTCTTCAAGAGGTTCTCCGGCTCCTTCAGGTAGTGCGCCGAGCAGTCGAACTGGGCGCCCAGCCATTTGTGCGGGTTGAGCACCAGGCTGTCAGCTTCGTCCACGCCGGCCCACAGGCCCCGGAATTCCGGGCAGATCATCGCCGA
Source organism: Afifellaceae bacterium (assembly GCA_035465195.1). Lineage (GTDB taxonomy): Bacteria > Pseudomonadota > Alphaproteobacteria > Rhizobiales > Afifellaceae > CAMYKZ01. The sequence goes on from DATHRP010000178.1 coordinate 7,367, forward strand.
GCCGGCCCAGGCGGCATCGACATGGAGGTAGAGGTCGTGGCGCTTTGCGACGGCGGCGATGGCAGCGACATCGTCACAAGCGCCGACGCTGGTGCCGCCGATATTGGCGATGACGCCGGCCGGCAGCAGCCCGGCCGCCTTGTCGCTCGCGACCGCGGCGTCGAGCGCAAGCGCATCCATGCCGCGCCGCTCGCCGGCGGCCGGGATGCGCACCAGGTTTTCCTCGCCGATGCCGGCGATCCAGATCGCCCGGTCGATGGAGGTGTGCGCCTCCGCCGAGGTGTAGATCCTGACGGCCGGATGCGCCGCCAGGCCCTCGCTCTTGCCGCGCCAGCCGAGCGCCCGCTCGCGCATCGTGAGCACGGCGGCCAGCGTGGCGGAGGATGCGGAATCCTGGATCACCCCGGTGAAGCCGCCCGCAAGTCCCAGCGCCTGGCGCAGCCAGTCGAGCGTCACCGTCTCCAGTTCGGTGGCCGCCGGCGAGGTCTGCCACAGCATGCATTGGGCGGCGATCGCGCTGACGAGATATTCCGCGACGACGGAGACCCGCGCCGCGTTGGCCGGGAAATAGGCGAAGAAGCGCGGATGCTGCCAGTGGGTCATGCCGGGCACGAGGATATTCTCGAAATCGGCGAAGATCGCCTCCATCGGCTCCGCCGCCTCCGGTGGGGTCCTGCCGATCCGGCTTGCAATGTCGCCGGGCCTGACCTGTGCCCTCACCGGCCGGTCGCGCAACGATGCCCGGTAGTCGGCGCCCCAGTCGGCCGCCCGTCGCGACCATGCCCGAAAAGCGTCAGTGTCCATGCCACTCTCTCCGATTATGAACCAAGCCTAGGCAAACGCTGGCGGCGCCTTTGTCAAGCGGCGGGAAAAGCAAGAGGGGCCGCCAAAGGCGGCCTTCACCGAATACAAAAGGGGCCGCCAAAGGCGGCCCTCCCCTTAATACAAAAGGGGCCGCCAAAGGCGGCCCCCCATGAGTTCAGTGTGCCTTGGGATCCCGAGCCGGGATCCGGCGCGAAGGTGTCGTGGTTCAGGAGAGAGGCTGCTCCCTCTTCGCCGTCGAACATCCAAGATCCCGAGACCTCACTGTAATCTCACTAGACATTGGATCACCTCCTTTCGCTGATTTCAGTTGCCCCGAATATGGCCCTGATTCGCCGACCTCGCAAGAAAAATGAGGCGGAAAGATTAACCACCACAATGCTTTCAGCCGCCGCGCGCCCGCTCGATCTGGGCGAAATCGCAGAGCGCGTCGACCATGGCGGAGAAATCCTGGCTGCCGTAGCCGCGCGCCCGGGCAGCGGAGAACGCCTCCCGTGCCGCTGCCGCGACCGGCACCGGTACCCGCGCCTGGTTCGCCGCCCCGACGATCAGGGTGAGATCCTTGTGCGCAAGATCTATGGTGAAACCGGGCTCGGTGTCTCCGGCCAGCACCTTGTTCGGCCAGTTCACCTTGAGCTGTCCGTTGGTCGCCGTGGTGCCGTGGATCACCTCCAGCGTCGTCGCCAGATCGAGCCCGAAGCGCTGCGACAGCGCAAGCGCCTCGGCATTGAGCTGGCACGAGATGATGGCCAGGTAATTGTTGACCAGCTTGGTGCGCGTCCCCGTGCCGCCCGGCCCGCAATGGTGGATGGTCGTCCCCATCGCTTCCAGGAGCGGCTTCACCTCGTCGAAATCCTCGGGCTCGGCGCCCACCATGAACAGGCTTTCGCCGCGCTCGGCATGCCAGGCCAGCCGGCCGATCGGCGCGTCGACGGCGCGGAAGCCGCGCGCCTTTGCCTGTTCATGCAGCTTGTCGGTCATCTCCGGCTCGATGGTGGAAAGGTCCATCACCAGCGTGCCCGGCAGCGCGTAGTCGAACAGCCCGCCCGGACCCATGACTACATGGTCGACCTCGCGGCCGGTCGGCAGCACCGTGATGATGATCGAGCATTGCTCGGCGACTTCCGCCGGGCTTGCCGCCGCTTCCGCGCCGAGCGTGACGAGATAGTCGACCGGATCGGGGTTGATGTCGTTGACGATGAGCGTGAAGCCCTTCTTGACGCATTGTGCGGCCATTCCGCGCCCCATCGCGCCAAGTCCTATGAATCCGATTGTCTGGTCTCTCGATGCCATGGCGCTCCGTCCCCTGCTCGTTGGTTGGCCGGATGATCAGCAGATTTCCGGTGTCATGTCGACAGCGCGATCTGCCTCAGTCGGCGAGATAGGACCGGCCCTCCGCATTGAAGAGATGCAGCGCGCCGGGCTCGGCGGTCAGCCGCACGCTTGCGCCGCGCTCCACCGTGGCGTCGCCCTGCCGCTTGGCGATGATCGGTTCTTCCTCGGCAAGGCCCACGATATAGATGAGCGTCACCTCGCCGAGCGCCTCGATCAG
>DATHRP010000179.1:0-6716 GCA_035465195.1 Afifellaceae bacterium
GAAAAGACAATGCCTTCCCTTCAGGAGATGCTCGCCGACCATCCCGTGCTGCTCGCAGACGGTGCGACCGGCACGAACTTTTTCGAGATGGGCCTCGTGGCGGGCGACGCCCCGGAATTCTGGAACGTCGACGATCCGGCCAAAGTGAAAGGCCTGCATCAGGGCTTCGTCGATGCCGGCGCCGACATCATCCTGACCAACACGTTCGGCGGCAACCGCGACCGGCTAAAGCTGCACAATGCGCAGGACCGGATCTACGAGCTCAACAAGGCCGGCGCGGAAATCGCGCGCGAAGTGGCCGACAAGGCAGGCCGGCCGGTGGTCGTCGCCGGTTCCATTGGACCGCTTGGCGAACTGTTCGAGCCGCTCGGCGCTCTGACCGACGAAAGCGCCTTCGAGGCTTTCGCCGAACAGGCGCGCGGCCTGAAGGACGGCGGCGCGGATGTCTGCTGGATCGAAACCATGTCGGCGACGGAGGAACTGCGCGCGGCAGCACGCGGCGCCATCGCGGCCGGCATGCCCTACACGGCGACGGCGAGCTTCGACACTGCCGGCATGACCATGATGGGCGTCGCGCCGCCCAGCCTCGCCTCGGTGTTCGCCGACCTGCCTGAACAGCCGGTTGCGATCGGCGCCAATTGCGGCGTCGGCGCATCGGACCTGCTGGTCTCCGTGCTCGGCATTGGCCAGGGCGCGCCGGAACATGCGATCATCGCCAAGGCGAATTGCGGCATCCCGCAATTCCACGGCGAGCATGTCCACTATTCGGGAACGCCGGACCTGATGGCGACCTATGCCAGGCTGGCTGCCGATGCGGGGGTCAGGATCGTCGGCGGCTGCTGCGGCACGACAAATTCACATCTGGCCGCCATGCGCAAGGCGCTCGACGAATACAGCCCGGGCGATCGTCCGGACCGCGCGGCGATCGAGTCGCTGCTCGGGCCGCTGGCCTCGCCGCCGGCGGAAGGCCGTAGCCGCGAGCGGGCTTCGAGACGGCGTCGCGCCTGACCAATTTCGGCCGGCTCCGTTCGAAACGTTGAAAAACTTTATTCTATGGATTGACTTATCGGCTTTTGTCGATTACTTAGCCGTCGAAATCTGCCGGAATGGTCCGGCAAACAGGAATTTGAACCCGTGAAGCACGTCCTGAACCATATTCAACTCTGGCCGTACGCCGCACTTAAAACCGAAGCCATGTGCTTTGGCGCCAACGTGCGCGTGCGCTTCACCGGGCCCGATCCGATGCCAACCTGACGGCATCAGATCATCTCAGTTTCGAGAGGGCCCGGATCGAAAGATCCGGGCCTTTTCAGTTTCCGGCCTGCCGGAAACGCTCTTTGACAATTCGGACAATCATCGTGGCGCCGAGCCATCCGGTTCCGGCGCCGTGCGCACGGCCGAATCCGCGGAAACGCGGGCAGGACGCAACGTCACCTTGCTGGAGACGTGCATTCGCCAACCGGCAGGCGCATACGGGATCGCACGTCCTGGCGGGCACGTTCGGGTCCTGCGTCCCGCCCCTCTAGCCCAACCGGCAGAGGCAGCGGTTTCAGAAGCCGTCCAGTCCTGGTTCGAATCCAGGGAGGAGCACCAGATGGCTCACGCATCGCAATCGGCGGAGGCAGCGGGTCGAAGACCTGTCCGGTGTTGGTTCAATCCCATCCGCGAGCACCATGAAACACACGTGTCAGGGCTCGGTAGCTGAGCGGTTTAGCAGCGACCTCCAAATCCGCAGACGCAGGTTCGAATCCTGCCCGACCTGCCATTACTGATATTATTAAGTAAATATATGATTATATTAGATATTTTTCGTATTTATTCGCAATTTTTTTGGCTGCTAAAGCATTCATATTCACTTCGGGAAATTTTATATGCTTTTTGGCGTCATGGCGTCTTCGGGGTAACCTTCGCGAAAAGGCCAAAGGTGGGTTTCCCATAAACCACCGCCCCGCAACGGGTCCGGCTATGCAAGACCGGCCGCCGGAAGCCCTGGTCTCAGGCTTCCGTAGGTTTCTTTCCCCGGCGTCTCCCGTACTGCCCACGGGAGACCCAGAAGCGTTGACGCCCTCCCGCGGCAACGCTTTCCGGCGGGCCGCCGGAGCTCCCCTGCGCCGGCGGCCCGCCTCTTCGATTGTCCGAATTGCAGATCCGATCCTCGAGGCGTTCACGGATTCTCGCTCGGCCTCGCTAATCCCGCAGACCGGTCAAAATCTCCCGCAGCTCGGCGGAAATGCGCCGGTCGTAATCGTCCGCCAGCGCGCTGAGCGCGGCGGCGCCGTCGCCGGCGAACGAGGGTCCGTGCATAAGCGCCAGAGTGCGCGGCGCCAGATCGGCGAGCCGGCGGATCGTTGTGCCCATGCCAGGATTGAGGGCGGAATACCGGAAAATATCTTCCGCGACGGCAGCCGGCCCGACGATGTCCCCCTCGGTCAACGCGCTATCGTTACCCACCTGGGTGAAAAGATCGCCGCACAGAAGCGTGCCGGTCGATTCCTCGTACATCACGCCGGCGTCCCATCCATGCGGCGTATGCGGCGTATCGATGAAACGCACGCGCTTGCCGCCGCCGAGGTCGATCACCTCCCCGTCCTGCAACACCCGCGGTGCACGGTCCGCGAAATCGTTGAGCGACACGTTGACGCCGGTCTGCCCGTGGGCGGCCGTCGCCTGCGGCGCCGCCGCCAGCCATTCGTTCATGGCCCCGCATTCGTCGGCCTCGAAATGACCGAAGGCGATCCAGCGAAGCCGCTCGGGCGGGATGATGCGGGAGAGAGCCTCGCGATTGAGCGAAAACATCTTGCGCAGGCCGGTGTGGAACATCAAAGGCTCGTCGCCGAGCACGACGAACTGGTTGAAGGTGAAGCCGGCGGGCGGCGCGATGTCGGGCACAAAGGTCGAGAGACGGTAGATGCCGTCGGCTATCTCGCTGATTTTGGTTTCCATGGGTTTCTCCAATTATGCGGCTCTGATCCTTGCATCGAGCGGCCACGTACGGGGTCTGGACTTCCCTGTTTTTCACGATACATTACTGTGTAGTGAAAGTTGGCGATGCCGTCAATAATGGGTGCACACATATGTGCATTGAAATTGAATGACACGGACATACACGCTAAAGCGCCGCGCCGAGCAGAAGGCGGAAACCAGGCAGCGCATCGTCGAGGCCGCAGTCGACCTGCACAGCAGCGTCGGCCCGGCGCTCACCACCTACAGCATGGTCGCGGAACGCGCCGGCGTTCAGCGCCACACGCTCTATGCACACTTTCCCGACGAGCGAAGCCTGTTCCTTGCCTGCTCGGGTCTCGCCATGGAACGCGATCCGCTGCCGGATGCAGAACAATGGCGAGCGATCGGCGATGCGCGCGAACGTCTGCGTGCCGGACTTCAGGCGGTCTACGGATGGTATGAACGCAATGAGGGCCAGGCGGCCTGTGTCTTGCGGGATGCCGAACACCACGCGCTCACCAGGGAAATCACCGAGATGCGGCTCGGGCCGTATTTCAGCGCATACCGCGAGGTTCTCGGAGACGGGCTGAGCGACGGGCAGAAGCCGATGCTGTCGCTGGCGCTGAGCTTCTTCACATGGCGGACCCTGGTGCGTGACGGCGGACATGCGACAGGCGAGGCGGCGGAAGCCATGGTGCGCGCGGTCGATAGCGCGAAGTAGCGGCAGGTAGCCGGATACCGAAGTCGGAAGGGCCGGGCCGGACGGCTCGAACAGCCAGCGCGGCCCGGTCGATGTCTGCTCTTCCCTACCGGTCCAGAGAACCGGCCAGCCGCACCAGCGCCAGGAAGGCGCCGCGGTAGCCGAACGGGTCCGCGCCGCGGGCCGATGATGCGAGATCGGCGATCTCGTCGTAGGTGTAATCGTCGAGCGCCCGGTTGCCGCGCAGCTTCTGGCCGAAGGCGGCAACGGCGGCGGCGAAGCGCATGTCGTCGGAAAGCCCGTCGACCCGGTCGGCGGCGAGTGCATCGGTCACCGGCAGCGTGACCAGCTTGCTCTGGTCCTCGTCCGGCAGCTTGTAGCGCAGCTTCAGGAAGGCGAACTCGCCGCTATGGGCCGGCTCGGCTGTCACCGTGTCGGAGGGCTGCGCATAGCGCCGCTCGTCGAGCTGCGAGGTGGCGCTGCCGGCGAGCGTAAGTTCGTAGATCGCCGTCACCGTATGGCCGGAGCCGATATCGCCGGCATCCACCTTGTCGTTGGCGAAGTCCTGGTTGCGGAGCGCGCGGGTCTCGTAGCCGATCAGCCGGTATTCGCTGACCCGGGCCGGATTGAACTCGATCTGGATCTTCACGTCCTTGGCGATCGGGAACAGGTTGGCGCTCGCCTCCTCCACCAGCACCTTCTGCGCCTCGTTCAGGCTGTCGATATAGGCGGCGACGCCGTTGCCGTTCTGGGCGAGCGACTGCATCAGCGCGTCATTGTAATTGCCCTGGCCGAAGCCGAGGACGGAAAGGAAGGTGCCGCTCTTCCGCTTCTTCTCGATAAAGCGCTTCAGCTCGTCCGGATCGGAGATGCCGACGTTGAAATCGCCGTCGGTCGCCAGGATCACCCGGTTGACGCCGTCCTGCTTGAAGGCCTCGTCGGCCAGCGCATAGGCCTGCTCGATGCCGGCGGCGCCGGCGGTCGAGCCGCCCGGGCGCAGATTGTCGATTGCCGCCAGAATCCGCCGCTTCTCCTTCGCCTCGATCGGCTCAAGTACGACGCCGGCCTGGCCGGCATAGGTGACGATCGACACCGTGTCCTGCGGGCCGAGTTGGCCGACCAGCATGCGGAAGGCGTTCTTCAGGAGCGGCAGCTTGTCCGGCTGGTTCATCGAACCGGAAACGTCGATCAGGAACACCAGGTTGGAGGCCGGGCGCACGTCCGGTGTCACGTCGTAGCCCTTGATGCCGATATGCATCAGGCGCGTCTGCGGGTTCCAGGGCGTCGGGTAGAGCGCGACGGAGGCGCGGAACGGCTCCTCGGCGCTCTCCGGCGCGGGGTAGGCGTAGGAGAAATAGTTGATCAGTTCCTCCACCCGCACGGCATCATGAGGCGGCATGCGGCCGGATTCCAGCGACCGGCGGACAAAGGCATAGGAGGCCGTGTCGACGTCGACTGAGAAGGTGGTCACCGGCTCGTCGGCCACGGTCTTCACGGCGTTGTCGTCGAAGGCCTCGAACCGGTCGCGGTCCTCGAGCTGTTCCGGGACGGCGACGTCGCGCTCGCGCTGCGGCACGGGCCTCGGTGCGACTGCCGTCGCCACGCCCTGTGCGTCCTGGCGGCGAATCCCGTCCTGGCGCGCGGACTGGCTCATCTTCCGCATCTCCTGGCCTTGGAGCCTGCCGATATTCAGCGATTTGCTGCCATCCCCACCCGAGGGAGCCGACAGCGAAGTCATGCCGCCGCCGGAGCCGCTACCCCTGAAGCCGAACTGCGCCGGCGCCTTGGCCGCAGCCTTGGGCTCGGCCATCGGTGCGGCATTCGCCGCTTCCTCGCTGCGCGCAAGGTCCTTCGACAATTCGCCTTCCGCCTGACGGCGGGCGTCACCAAGCGCCAGGTCTTCCACCTTGCGCGTCGCTTCGTCGACCTGCGCGACAGGTGCCGGCGCGACGCTGTCGGCAGACCGTGTGGGGTTCGCCGAATAGTTTTGCGGGTTCGCCTGCTCGTTTCCGGCTCCACTGAGCGTGCTTTCCACGCTGCCGAACTTGGCATTCAGCGATGTGCCCACATTGGTCAAGATCGTGATTGCAACCGTCGGAACCAGGATGATTCCGGTAATCGCGGCGGCCTTGCTGATCGGTATCGTCATGAACCAACTCCATGCATTTGCGATGAAACTGGTCCTAGGACGCCTGTGCGCCGCCGATCCTTGGGTTGCAGTCGTTTCCTGCTCTGCCTGTTCCTGTCCTGCCTGCTCTGCTGCCTGACTTTCCCCGGCCGCTTCGAAAGCGGCCATGGCAGCCTCCAGCGCCGCCATCTTCGCCTTTTGGGAAGGCGGCGGGACTGGAAGGGTCTTCAGGCGGTTCAAACGGTCGTCGTTCATGACGTTACACCCAGCGCGCCTTTCAGGCGCTTCTTCGCCTCGTGGACATGCCAGGAGACGGTGCTTTCAGCACAATCCAGTATCGATGCGGCCTCGGCGTGGCTGCGGCCTTCCGAATAGATCAGGAGCACCGCGTCACGCTGCTTGTCCGGCAGTTCGGCGACGGCGGCCCAGAGTTCGTCGAGCGCGTCGTCCGGCTCCGGGTAAGTGACCGTTTCGGCCAGTTCCGCCGCCGCACCGTCGCGGTTCCGCCGGCTCCTGTCGGCGCGGTGATGGTCGCGCGCCGCGTTCAGCGTGACGCGGTAGAGCCATGATGTGAAGGCGGAGCGGGCGTCGAACGAGCGGATCGCCTGGCCGAGCTTCATGCAGACGGTCTGGGCGATGTCTTCCGCATCGGCCTGGTTGCCGCACCATTTGAAGGCGACGCGGTAGATCAGATCGTAGTGGCGGCCGACAAGTTCGGCAAAGGCCGCCCTGTCGCCCGCCACCGATCGCTGGATCAGGATCTGATCGGCCGGTTCGCACATCATTTGGAAGTTAGACGAGTCGCCTCGGGAAATCCTTGGGGCCGTGCTAGAAAATTTTCCGAAATGCACCGAAGGAGCCCGGAATGGCCGCAAAACGCCTGCCTTTGCCCAAGCGATTCAACGCCGCCATGACCGAAAAGGCCTATGAAAGGCTGCGCGCGCT
>DATHRP010000180.1:0-14091 GCA_035465195.1 Afifellaceae bacterium
GGGCTGGTGCACGAAGCTCGGCTCGCCTTTCACCGCCAGGCTGATGTCGGGCATCGGACAACGGATCGACCGCGACAAGATTTCCGGCTGCAAGGTGATGGACTGGCCGGGGCGCGCCGACGCGTACGGCGACTCGGTGCCTCTTCGCCTGGCCGGTGCGCTCCATGGCCTGGTCCGGCGGGGACGATTGCCGGACCTGGCCGGGATCTATCCGCCCAACCCGCTTCCCGATATCGACACGCTCGCCGAGGCCGCTCTGGCTGCACTGGCCGACGCCGACTGCGAGATCGCCGAATGGCTTGACCACCCGCCGCAGACCAATGAGGTCGGCCGGTCGGGAATACTGTTTCCGGGTCTGATGTTCGTGGCGAAGGAGACCGGCCTGCCGCTCAGTTTGCTGGAGGTCGGGGCGAGTGCCGGGCTGAACCTGATCCCGGATCGATATGCCTATTGCCTCGGTGACAGGATCCTCGGTCGGTCGGGTTCGCCGGTTGCGCTTGCGCCCGCCTGGTCCGGCCGGGCGCCAGATGGACCACAGCCCGGAATCGTAGCCCGGCGCGGCTGCGACAGGCATCCTCTGGACGTTGCCGACGCCGGGCAGCGCGAGCGGCTTATTGCCTATATCTGGCCGGACCAGCTGGAGCGGCTGGATCGCGCCGAGGCCGCGATTGCCCTTGCACGCCCCGATCCACCGGCAATCGACCGGGCCGATGCTGCGGACTGGGTCGAGGAGATGATCGGCCAAAAGCCGGAATCGGGCGTGGCGCGGGTGTTGTTGCACTCCATCGCCTTCCAGTACTTCCCCGAAATGACGCAGCGCCGGATCGCGGCAGCGATGGACCGGGCCGGAGCCGCTGCGACGCCGTCAACGCCGCTTGCCTGGCTGGCCTTCGAGCAATCCGGCGACGAGGGACCGCGCCTCACGCTGAGGCTTTGGCCCGGCGGCGGCGAACGCGTCCTTGCCCGGGCCGATGCCCATGTGCACGAGGTCGACTGGCTGCAGCCGGCCTGATTCTTCGGTTGTCCGGTCGTGGCCAACGGCCGGAAGGCAACCGGCGGCGCCCGCATTCCGCGGGTTCCGGAAACAGGGAAATCGCCGCCGCGTCTGGTCGCCGTCGGCTTTTGCCGCTATGACGGGCGAAAACCGGAAAGAAGCCGCCGCAACGCCGTGTTTCCGAGCCACCGCCACTACTTTCTGCTGCTGACCGCGATCTTCGCCGTCATCTGGATTGCCCTCGCGGTCGATCCGCTGTTCCGCAGCGACTGGCTGCTGGAAAATGTCCTGGTCGCCGCCTTCGCCTTGGCCCTGGCAGCGTCCTGGCGCTGGTTCATGTTCTCCCGGGTTTCCGTGACATTGATCTTCCTGTTCCTTTGCCTGCACGAGGTCGGTGCTCACTACACCTATTCTCACGTGCCCTATGACGATTGGTTCCGGGCGCTGACCGGCCATTCGCTGAACGAGGCAATGGGCTGGAGCCGCAACCATTTCGACCGCGCCATCCATTTCTCCTACGGCCTGCTGCTCGCCTATCCGATACGCGAGATCTTCCTGCGGATCGCCAATGTGAGGGGGTTCTGGGGTTATTTCCTGCCGCTTGATCTCACAATGTCGACATCGATGATGTTCGAGCTCTTCGAGTGGGGCGCAGCCGAGCTGTTCGGCGGCGAGTTGGGCATGGCCTATCTCGGCACCCAGGGCGACGTTTGGGACGCCCACAAGGATATGGCGCTCGCCAGTCTCGGCGCCTTCATTGCGATGCTCGTCACGGCTTTGATCAATGCCTCGCTGCAGGCCGATTTTGCACGCGAATGGGCCGACAGCCTGCGCATCAAGGACCGCCAGCCGCTCGGAGAGACGGCGATCATGGCCATGCTTCGCGGCGGGCGGGGGAAGAAGGGAGATACCGGCGGCAGTTAAAGCGGGGCAGTCGTCTCAAGCATCAATCAATGTCTCGCCCGGACCGTTGGTGTCGGCCACCACCGCCTCCGTGGCCGTAGAACCAGCCGATGATCAGGCCGATGACCAGGCTGACGATTATGACGACGATCAGGCGCGACTGGAACGTCCAGAAGACGAAGGACAGATCGACCTTTCCGACATTCTGCAGCGCGAATATTGCGATCAGGCCGCCGAGAAACAGCGCCACATAGAGTCGTATCTTGTGGACGATACTGGACAATCCGGGTGATGGCTGGTCGTGATCGGGCATGGTTCGTTTCCTGCTTCAGCCTATCAGGGAAAACCGTGCTTTGACAGCGCGGTGGATGGAGATCATCGCGTGCCGCCGCCCTCGACAAGTCGAAAGCGAAGCACTAACAGCGCTTCCAGCCGATCCCCAAATGACTGCTGAACCGACAAGTCCGGGAAACAGAAGCCGATGGCCGCGCCGCCGCTGATACACCTGCAGGATATCCGCCTGACATTCGGCGGCAAACCCCTGCTGGAAGGCGCCGAGCTCCAGCTCGGGTCGCGCGAAAGGCTCTGCCTTGTCGGCCGCAATGGATCCGGCAAGTCGACGTTGCTCAGGATCGCCGCCGGCCTGATGCAGCCCGACGCCGGCACCGTCTTCGTCCAGCCTTCAATCACCGTGCGCTACCTGCCGCAGGAGCCCGACTTTTCCGGATTCGCGAGCACGGAGGAATTCGTTGCCGCGGGTCTAGCGCCGGGCGACGATAGGCATCGCGCCCGTGCGCTGCTCGAGGAACTGGGGCTGTCGGGCGACGAGAATCCGGCCACGCTGTCCGGCGGCGAGGCGCGCCGCGCCGCACTCGCCCGCGTGCTGGCGCCGGAACCGGACGTGCTGCTCCTCGATGAGCCGACCAATCACCTCGATATCGCTGCCATCGAAGCGCTGGAAGCACTGCTGAAACGCCAGCGTTCCGCCATCGTGCTGATCAGCCATGACAGGCGGTTCCTGGAAAACCTCTCAGACGCGACCGTCTGGCTCGATCGCGGCATGACACGGCGGCTCGACCGCGGGTTCGCCGCCTTCGAGGCCTGGCGTGACCAGGTGCTGGAGGAAGAGGAACGCGACAGTCACAAGCTCGACCGCAAGATCGTCCGCGAGGAGCACTGGATCCGCTACGGCGTGACGGCCCGGCGGAAGCGCAACCAGGGCCGGCTACGCGAGCTCGCGAAACTCCGCGACGAACAGCGCGAGCGGCGCGCCAACCGGCCTGCCGGCGGCGTCGTGCTGAAGGCGCAGGATGCCGGCCGCTCGGGCAAGCTGGTGGTCGAAGCCGAGAACATCGCCAAGAGCTATGATGGCCGGTCGATCGTCCGCGACGTCTCGATCCGCGTCCAGCGCGGTGACCGGATCGGGTTCGTCGGCCCCAACGGTGCCGGAAAGACCACCTTGATCAACCTGCTGACCGGCGTCCTCAAGCCTGACAGCGGAAACGTCCGCTTGGGCGCCGGGCTGGAAGTCGCCACCCTCGACCAGAACCGCGAGGCGCTCGATCCCGATGCGAGCCTGGCGGTGACATTGACCGAAGGTCGCGGCGATACGGTCATGGTCGGCAACACGCCGCGCCATGTCGTCGGCTATCTGAAGGATTTCCTGTTCCGCCCGGAGCAGGCGCGCACCTCCGTCGGCGCGTTGTCGGGCGGTGAAAAGGGCCGCCTGATGCTCGCCCGCGCGCTTGCCCGCCCGTCCAACATGCTGGTGCTCGACGAGCCGACGAACGATCTCGATCTGGAAACGCTGGACCTGCTGCAGGAAATGCTCGGCGACTATCCCGGAACGATCCTTCTGGTCAGCCACGACCGCGATTTCCTGGACAGGATCGTCACCTCTGTCCTTGTCGCCGAAGGGCAGGGGCGGTGGCTCGAATATGCCGGCGGCTATTCCGACATGGTTGCCCAGCGCGGCAGCGTCCCCGCCGGCCGCGCGTCGTCGGCAACGGCGAAGCCGGGTTCCGAGCGCAGGCTGACCGGGGCTCCGGCACAGGAGCCCGCCCGCAAGGGCAAGCTGACGTTCAAGGACCAGCACGCCCTGAAAACTTTGCCGGGCGAGATCGACCGGCTGGGTTCGGAAATGAGCCGGCTAGAGCGAACGCTTGCCGAGCCTGACCTTTATTCGCGCGATCCGGATGGCTTCGCCGCCGCCTCGGCGGCGCTGGCGGAAGCCAGTGCCAGTCTTGCCGCGGCCGAGGAAGAATGGCTGCGCATCGAACTTGAACGGGAAGCGATCGAAGATGCATCCTGAGACATCGGATCGGCAGTTCGGTAAACCGCTGAGCATTGATTCGGGATATCATGGCAATGGACGAAGTCCATCATATCTATGAGAAAGTTGCCGATGAGTTCAACAGGGCCCGGGGCCGAACTTTGTTCGAGCGCGGTTTTCTGGATGCCGTCGCGTCTCGCGTGGAACCGGGCGCCGAGATCCTCGACCTGGGCTGCGGCGGCGGCGAACCGATTGCCCGCTATTTCATCGAGCGCGGGCTCAACGTGACCGGCGTCGATGCATCACCAAGCCTGCTTGCAATGTGCCGCCGCCGATTTCCCGATATGAGTTGGATCGAACACGACATGCGAACGCTCGATCTCGGCCGGCGCTTCGACGCGGTCCTCGCCTGGAACAGCTTCTTTCACCTGCGCAAGGACGACCAGCGCGCCATGTTCGACGTTTTCGAACGCCACGCCGGGCCGTCGGCTCTGCTCCTGTTCACCTCCGGACCGCGGGAGGACGAGGCGATCGGTTCGATGTTTGGCCATGAGCTTTATCACGCCAGCCTCGGGCCGGATGAATACAGGCGGTTGCTGGCCGGCCACGGATTCGGAGTGATCGGGCACAAGGCCGAGGATCCCGACTGCAACGGCCATACGGTCTGGCTTGCGCGGAAGGAAACCGGCGGCAGCGCTGGTGACGTTTTGTGACCCTCGACGGGCGGCGATTGGTCCGGCCCGGTCACGGACCATGGTCCGATTGCTGACTGTCGGTCTGACCTGTAGGATTCGACGATGTTGCAGGTGCCACAGTATCAGGCGGAAGATCCACCGCACCGCGGCAGTCCGCTGGCGCGGGTTCGCAAATCGCTCGACCGGCTTAGCCTGTCGCAGCGCTTCGCGCTGACGGGCGGGTTCGTCATGCTCGTCGGCATGCTGGTGATCGGTTCCTGGGTGACCGGCAAGATCCAGGAAAACGTCACCGCCAACACGGCGCAGGCGACGGCCCTGTTCATGGACAGCTACATATCTCCGCTGGCCCAGGAATTGGACGAGAACGATACGCTGTCCGTCGGTCCGATCCGGGCGCTCGATGAAATGCTGAACAATGCCGCGCTGCGCGACCGGGTGGTCTCCATCAAGATATGGAAACCGGGCGGTTTGGTTGCATACAGCAACAATCTCGACCTGATAGGCCAGCGCTTCGAGCCGACCGAGAGCCTGCGCCAGGCCTGGACCGGCGCTGTCGTTGCCGAATTCGACGACCTGGAGCAGGAGGAGAACCAGTTCGACCGGCAGGCCGGCGTGCCGCTCCTGGAGATCTATTCGCCGATCCGCGAGGCATGGTCTGGACGGATCATCGCCGTGGCCGAATTCTACGAGAATGCCACCGGTCTGCGGCAGGCGTTGCAGGAAGCCCGTTTGCAGAGCTGGCTGGTCGTCGGAATCGTCACGCTGGGCATGGCGCTCAGTCTTTTCGGTATCGTGCACGGCGGCAGCGCATTGATCGAGCGCCAGCGCGAGACGCTGCACAACCGCATCGCCGAATCGGCCAGGGTGGCCGAGCAGAACCGGCAGTTGCGCCGGCGCGTCGAGCGAGCGTCCGGCCGGATCTCCGAATTGAACGAACAGTTTCTCCGCCGCATCAGTGCCGAGCTTCACGATGGTCCCGCACAATTGGTGAGCCTGGCGGCACTGAGACTGGACAGTCTGCGCGGTGACGGCAAAGGCAATTCCGGCGATGAGGAGATCGACGTCGTGCGCAATGCCCTGAACGAGGCCATGCGCGACATCCGCAACATCTGCAACGGCCTGTCGCTGCCGGAAATCGAGAACCAGGATCTGGGCGACACGATCCGCCAGATTGCACGGAGCCACGAACAGCGCACCGAAACGAAGGTCGACCTGGAGATCGAGCCGTCCGATGCCGCCATCCCGCACCCGGTAAAGATCTGCGCCTACCGGTTCGTTCAAGAGGGGCTCAACAACGCGTTCCGCCATGCCGGCGGTACCGGTCAGATGGTCGAATGCCGGATCGACGACGGCCGGCTCGATATCGCCGTGTCCGATGGTGGCAACGGCGGCAGCAAGTCCGTCGCTTCGGGGTCGGGCGACGGGCTCGGTCTTGCCGGCTTGCGCGAGCGGGTCGAAAGCATCGGCGGAACGTTCGATTTCCAGAAATCCGAGGATGGAGGCAGCCGGCTTTCGATGAGTGTCAGCCTGGCAGGAGAACGATTCGATGGATAGCGCAATCACTGTCGTGGTCGTCGACGATCATCCGCTCTTCCGCAGCGGTGTTGTCAGGACCCTGGACGAGGAAGACGGGATCGAGGTCGTTGCCGAAGGCGCTTCTGCCGACGAGGCGGTCGACCTCGTCGCCCGCCACATGCCAACCGTCGCGCTCCTTGATATTTCCATGCCGGGAAACGGCATTGCCGCCGCCGGGCGGATCGCCGAGGCGCATCCCACCGTCAGGATCGCCATGCTGACGGCCTCCGAAAGCGACCAGGACGTGATGAAGGCTCTTGAGGCCGGAGCCACCGGCTATGTCCTGAAGGGTGTCGGTGCCGGCGATCTGGTCAGCATGATCCGTGGCGTGGCCCATGGCGAATCCTATGTTTCGCCATCGCTGGCGGCGCGGCTACTGGTGGCGATGAAATCCTCCGATGCCGTCCCGTCTCCGCAAACCGCACTCGCCTCGCTCACCGAGCGGGAAGAGCAGATCCTGAGGCTGGTCGCCAACGGCCTCAGCAACAAGGAGGTCGGCCGCGAACTCGACCTGCAGGAAAAGACGGTCAAGCACCACATGACCAGCATCCTGCAGAAACTGCATGCCCGTAACCGGGTCGAGGCGGCGGTCATTGCCAGGGAGAACTGGGGCGGCTGAGCGTTACCCTGGACAGTGACAAGGAAGGCCGGGCGGATCATCCGCCCGACCTCTCGGCATCTCCGTTGTAGGCAATAAGCGGAAAGTCAGAGCCTGGATGCCCGCGCGGTAGCGCTCAGGCGGTTGATATCGTCCTGGGTGGCAGGACGCTGCACGACCGTGCGGTTGGACGGATTCTTCAACTCGTACCGTCCGTCCTCGACCTCTTCCTTCCAGCCGTCGGAGTAGCCGATCTCGATATGATTGCCCGCGACCTCGGCCTTCACGACGAAGCCGAACTGGGCAGGGATCGGTGTCGAAGCGCCACGATGGTCGCGTTCACCATGCCGGTCTCCCTGCCGTCCGCCATGATCGTCATCGTGATCGTCATCGTCATCGTCATCGCCCGATCCATGTCCGCTGTTGCTCGAGCCGCTGCCGGAATTGTCGTCGCCATCGTCGTCGTCCGAACCGCTGCCGCTGTTGCTCGAGCCACTGCCGCTATTGCTGGAGCCGCTTCCGGAATTGTCGTCATCGCTGTCGTCGGAGCCGCTGCCGGAATCGCCGCCCTTGGCATAAGCGGCGCCGCCAACGATCGTCAGGTCGGCGAAGTTGAACGATGCCGGTACTGCGGTCAGTGCGGTGGCGAGCATCGTCGTACCGAGCAATGCATAGAGTCTCTTCTTCAGGTCGGTCTTCTTGGACATCGTTATCTCCTTTTGGTCCACCTGCGCGTGTCCTCGCTGGTCGTTGCCCGTCTAGCAGTCGGCGTGAGGAGAAACGATCCGTCGGAGACCGATGCGGGTCGCTGTCGGACCTGAGAGTTCGAACACTCAGACCATGGTCGGGTCGCTTCGTGATCCCAAGGTCCCGGATGAGGTCCCGGTTCGTGAAAATTCATGATAAACAAAAGGTTAAGGGAATAAGCGACAGTGTCGCTGAAAATCACCGGGGCGGCCGATATGGCCGGCTGGCGGCCGTCAGATGGCGATGCCGTGTTCCTGGAGATCTGCCTTCAGCCGCTCCGCGTCGCGGAACAGGACGGCGTTCCAGCCGGCGGCCTCCGCTGCGGCGACATTGGCGGGAGAATCGTCGGTGAAGAGGATTGCCGACGGGTTGAGAGCGAAGCTCTCTGCGTGCCGGCTGTAGATTTCCGGTTCGGGTTTCAGGAGCCGCACCTCGCCGGATACGGTAACGCCGCGCGGCCGGTCCAGGAACGGGAACCTGGCCCGCACTTCCGCGAAGGTCAAGTCGTTGAAATTGGTCAGCATTGTGACATCGTGACCGTCGTCGATCAGCCGGTTCAGCACGTCGACAACATCGTCATAGGCGTGCGGCACCATTTCGTGCCAGCGCCCCCGGTAGGCGCGGATCAGGTCCTGTTCCTCGGGAAATTCCTCGATCAGCAGTGCCTCGGCTTCCGCCCAGCCGCGCCCGCGGTCCTGTTCGGCATTCCAGGCCGGGCTGCAGACCGTCTCGAGAAACCAGCGCCGCCTTTCGGCGTCGGGGATGAGGTCGAGATATGGAAGTTCCGGGTCCCAGTGCAGTAGCACCCGGCCGATATCGAAGACGATATGCTGGATTTCCGTCATGGTGTGAGCGTCCCCCGTTCCAGATCGAAGCCAGCAAAACCGCTTCGGCGGAGGCTGGCCAGTCAATTTGGATGACAGTCAGTTACGGGCGCGAACGCGGCTGCCGCGTTTGCGCGTGGCCCCCGGCACGGCTGCTTCGATAATCTTCGCCATTACGCTCGGCAGGCCGATATCCGGCAGGTCGGCTGCCGCCGCCCACCAGCAACCCTCCGGCGCAGGTGTGCGCTCGGGGCATTCGGCGGCATGCACGTCGACCAGCAGGCGGAAATGCGTGAAGACATGCTCGACGGTTCCCGGCAACTTGCGCCATCTTGCCGCGAAAGGCGGCTCGCCCTCTGCACCGCTTTCGCTCCAGGTGCCGCCAGGCACTTCGACCATCCCGCCGAGCAGGCCTTTCGGTGGCCGGCGGCGCACCAGGATCGCTCCATCGCCGCGTCGCGCAACATAGGCAGCGCCGTATCGCGTCGGCCGCCTAGCCTTCGGAGGTTTGATCGGATACGCAAGCGGCGTGCCCGCGGCAAAGGCCCGGCAGTCCGTGTTCAACGGGCAGAGCGGACATGCCGGGCTCTTCGGCGTGCAGATCGTGGCGCCGAGATCCATCAGCGCCTCGGCGAACTCGCCCGGACGGCCGAACGGAACCAACGGCTTCAGCCTTTCGCGAACCGTCTGCTTGGCGCCCGGCATCGGTTCGTCAATGGCGAAATAGCGGGTGATGACACGCTCGACATTGCCGTCCATCACAGCGACAGGCTCATCGAACGCCAGCGCCGCGATCGCCGCGGAGGTGTAGGCGCCGATGCCGGGCAGGCCGGCCAGGCTCTCGGCCGATTGCGGAAACTTCCCGTCGTGCCCGCTTGAGACTGCGCGTGCGCAGGCGATCAGGTTGCGGGCGCGGGAATAGTATCCGAGGCCGGCCCAGGCGGCCATGATCTCCTCGTCGCGCGCAGCCGCGAGTGCCGCGACTGTCGGCCAGCGGGCCAGGAAGGATTCGAAATAGGGCACGACGGCCTTAACCGTCGTCTGCTGCAGCATTACTTCCGACAGCCAGACGCGGTAAGGGTCCGGCCGGATCCCCCGCGCGCGGTCCGCGGGTCCGGTCCGCCACGGCAGCTTGCGGGCGTAACGCTCGTACCAAGCGAGCAGCCGGTCGGCAGTGCCCGCGTCGGACGCGATTTCGGATCTTTCCAGTGCGGCCATTCGGTCCTCTCGGCTGCGACCTCTTCCAGGATATGGTGCGGTTTTCGCGCTCGCTTTCAAGCATGCCTCCGGCGTTGCCCCCAGACAGCTGCCGGAACGCCGCGGATGCGCCGCTTTGCCGGTTTACGAAACGCCGCCGAACGGATAGGTATCGCCCATGTCCTCGCAGCAGAAATCCAGGGCCAAACCGATTGCCGCCCTTATCGGCAAGGCGATCGATCCGGTCGTCCGCAAGCGCGGTCTTGCCCGGGCGGATCTCGTCGCCTGGTGGCCGGACATTGTCGGCCCGGCCTATGCGGAGGCAACGGTGCCCGACCGCATCCGCTGGCCGAAGGACGGCAGCCCGGCGGTGTTGTTCATCCGCTGCGACCCGGCGCTCGCCCTGCCGCTGGAATATGAACGCGAAGCTGTCCGTCAGCGGCTCAACGGGTTCCTGGGTTTTCCGGCTGTCGGCGAGGTGCGGATCCTTCAGCATCCTCTGCGGCGCGCCGCCGACGAAAAGAAGCCGCAGCCGGAGCCCGATCCGAAGAGAATCCGCGAACTTTCCGACCGCCTCGGTGGAATGGACCGGCCGCTCAGGGACGCGCTGATGGCGCTCGGCCGCAATATCATCGCGCGATCGTGACGCCATGGCCGATTTTTCAGCCTTTTCATGCCGGATTAAGGGCCATATTTGTTCATCCGACATTCATGCCGTCGGGGCGATAAACCGGTAAAGCAAGGAATGAGACAATGACTTTGATGACAAGACGCCGGGTTCTTGCCGGTTCGGCCGCCGTGACGGTGGCCTGCTCGACACTAGTCCCGATCGCCGCTCCGGCCGTGGCGCAGGAAATGGTGCCGCTCGACGAACTGCTTGCGCCGACCGGTCTCGGCGACCGGCCGCTCGGCGCAGAGGACGCGCCCGTCACGGTGGTGGAATATGCCTCCATGTCGTGCCCGCACTGCGCCAACTTCCACAACACCACCTGGAAGCCGTTCAAGGAAAAATATGTTGATACCGGGAAGGTGCGATTCTTTTTCCGGGAATTTCCGCTAAACACGCCGGCCTACGCCGTGGCGATGATCGCGCGCTGCGCACCGGCCGACAAATACCACGAGGTGATCGGCAAATTTTTCGAGGAGCAGGACCAGTGGCTGCAGTCGGGCGATATGTACCAGGCGCTTCTCGACCGTGCCATGCCCTTTGGATTTACGAAGGAAACATTTGATGCGTGCCTGTCGAATCAGGCACTTGTTGACGGATTGAACGAAATCAGGACCAAGGCGGGCGACCAATTCGGCGTGTCCGCCACCCCGACATTCTTCATCAACGGCGTCAGGGAATCAGGAGCGCTTAGCCTTGAAGAAATGGAGAAACGCATCGAACCGCTGCTCTAGGCGGTCAACAATTCCCCTCCGGCCCACGGACCGGAGTTCCTGATGCGTTTTTCCCGCCTGCGCCTTCTCGGGTTCAAGTCGTTCGTCGATCCGACCGACATTCCCATCGAAGAGGGACTGACCGGCATTGTCGGACCGAACGGGTGCGGCAAGTCCAACCTTGTCGAGGCGTTGCGCTTTGTCATGGGCGAAAGCTCCTACAAGGCGATGCGCGGCTCCGGCATGGACGACGTGATCTTCTCCGGTTCCGCCAACCGCCCGTCGCGCAACACTGCGGAGGTCACGCTCGTCGCCGACAGCGCCGGCGCGGTATCTGCGGCCGCTCTGGCCGCCAGCCATGCAGAAAGTGGCGTCGGGGACGGCATCCTTGAGATTACCCGCCGCATCGAGCGCGAGGCCGGCTCCGTCTACCGCATGACCGGCAAGGATGTCCGTGCCCGCGACGTCCAGCTTCTGTTCGCCGACGCGGCGACCGGCGCGCGATCCTCGGCGCTGGTGCGCCAAGGTCAGATCGGCGAGATCATCGCCGCCAAGCCGACACAGCGGCGCGGCATTTTGGAGGATGCCGCCGGCATCTCCGGCCTGCATTCGCGCCGCCACGAGGCGGAACTGAAGCTGCGTGCCGCCGATCAGAACCTTGAACGGCTTGACGACATCACCGCCGAGATTTCCGGCCAGCTCGACGCTCTGAAGCGCCAGGCCCGGCAGGCGGTCCGCTATCGCAACCTGTCCGGCGAGATCCGCAAGGCCGAAGCGACCCTGTTCCTGATCCGCTGGCAGGCCGCCTGTGAACGCTTCACCGAGGCCGAGGCGGCGCTGGCGGAAGCCACCGTGCTGATGGCAGAGGCGACGGAAGCCCAGACCATCGCCGCCAAGGAAGAGGCGGTCAGGGAAAGCCGTTTGCCGGAATTGCGCGACAGGGCGGCCGGCGCCGCCGCATCGCTGCAGCGTATCCAGATCGCCGTCCAGGAGCTGGAACGCGAGGAGGAGCGTCTCGAGGCCCGCCGCCGCGAGCTCGAGAAGCGGCGTGAGGAAGCGGCACAAGACCTGCAGCGCGAGGCGGAGATCGAGACGGAAAGCCGGGCCGCCGTTGCCCGGCTCGCCGAGGAGTGGACGGAACTCACCGAGCAGGCCGCGAGCGCCCGCGAGACGGCGGAACGCGTGCGTGCGGACGCCCAGACGCGTGCCTCGGCGATGGCCGAGCGGGAAGCGGCATTCTCCGAGGCCTCGCTCGCGCTTGCCTCGAAGGTTGCCGAACGGTCCAGCCTGCAAAAGGCGATCGCCAACCACGATGCGCGTATCGAGAAACTCAGTGCGGACCGCGAACGCGTCGAGCACGAACGCACCGAGCTTGAAGCGCGCCTGGCCGCCGACAGCGGCGTTGAAGCGGCAGCCGAGGCAGCCGGCAATGCGGAAACGGCACTTGCCGGCATGGAAGATGCCATGGCCGCCGCCGAAGAGCAGCTTCAGGCGACGCGTGCCGCCGAACAGGCCGCCCGCGAGCCGCGCGAGGCGGCGCAGCGCGCGTTGAGCGGGCTGGAAGCTGAGGCCCGGACGCTGGCACGCATGCTGGAGGGCATCGAGCCGGACCTGTTCCCGCCGCTGATCGATGCCGTCTCCGTGGCGCCGGGTTACGAACTGGCTCTGGCTGCGGCACTCGGCGACGACCTGGAAGCTTCGCTCGACAGGAACGCGCCGCGATACTGGCTGAAATCGGACGATGGCGCAGGTGGCCAAAGCCTGCCGGCCGGTTCCCAACCGCTTGCTGAACATGTCGAAGCGCCTGGTGAGCTGGCGCTGAGGCTCGGACAGATCGGTGTCGTCGAGGCCGGCGAGGGTGATCGCCTGCAATCCGCGCTCAAGCCCGGACAACGGCTCGTCAGCCGCGAGGGCGATCTCTGGCGCTGGGACGGTTTCCGCATGATCGCGGGCGCACCGACCGCCGCCGCACAGCGTCTGGAACAGCGCAACCGGCTGGCCCAGCTCGACGGCGAGATCGAGGTGGCGCGCAATGCGGTCGCGATGGCCAGCGAAGCCTGCGACAAGCGTCATGCCGCCCGTCTGGCCGCCGAACAGGCCGAGCAGTCCGCCCGCGCGGCGGTCCGCGCCGGCCGCGCCGAACTGGACCGGTGCCGTGCCGCGCTGAGCGAGGCCGAACGCAATGTCGGCCGCACCGCCGAACGCCTTTCGGCCGTCCAGGAGGCGCTCAGCCGTATCGAGAATGACCTCCTCCAATCGACCGCCGACCGGGCGACTGTGGCGGAAAGCCTTGCCGGTCTCAGCGATATCGCGGAAGCCGAACGGGAGTTGGAGGAATTGCGCGCCCTCGTCGAAACCGAGCGGCTCAAGGCGGCCGAGGCGCGGGCCGTCGCCGAAGGTGTCGAACGCGAGGAACAGGCCCGCGACGCACGGCTTGGCCGCATCGCCGCTGAGAGCGAGGGCTGGAACGAGCGGCTTTCACGGGCCGAACAGCGCATGGGCGCGCTCAATGCACGGCAGGAAGAGCTTCGCGCCGAACTCGAGAAGCTGAGCGACCAGCCCGAATTGCTGCAGGAACGGCGCAAGGGGCTGCTCAGTCAGGTCGCGGAGGCCGAAGCCGCGCGATCGGCTGCCGATGATGCGCTCGCCGAGGCGGAGGGCGCGCACAGGAAGGCGGCCGAGGCCGCGCGCGCCGCGCTGGAGACCTTGTCCGGCGTTCGCGAGACCCGCGCACGCGAGGAAGAGCGCGTGCAGTCGGCGGCGACCCGGCGCGACGAGATCGTCGACCAGATAAGTGACGTCTTCGATGCCGTGCCCCAGGATCTGCGTGCGATCGCCGAACTGAAGGCCGAGGCCGCGCTGCCGGATCTCGCCGCCATGGAGACCCGCGTCGAACGGCTGAAGAA
>DATHRP010000181.1:0-11540 GCA_035465195.1 Afifellaceae bacterium
CTGCTGCCGTTCGTCTCGGCGGGCGACGGTGTCTTGCCGGTGCCGTTCGCGATCAGCGTGAAGGAGGGAAGCTGGCCGGTGCTGGAACCCCTGTTCGAAGGTTTCGGACGGCTTGAGGTGCTGACAAGCCGCGGTATGAAGGTGCGCTACCTTGCGCCCGCCATGGCCGAAACAGGCCGGACGATAAGGCCCGTTTTGATCGTGTTCCCGCAATTCTCCGAATCCGGGCCGGCCGTCGCCGAGGCGCTGGCGGAGGCGGCGGTCGCCGATGCGCTGATCGAGACCGGTACGGACCTTACCGCCACGCCCGGCGCGCTGGCCGAATTCGCCGCCCTCGCCTCCACCGTCGCAGGATACAGGATCGGCTACGCAACCCTCGGTGAAGGGATCGAACTGGTGCGGTCGCTAACAAAGCGTTGAGCCGCCTTCCCGCACGTCACCGTTCGAATTAGTCTTAAATTAAAACAGATTAGGTATTCCGGGCCGTTCAGCGTCAACGAGTGTCCGCATCCATGAGCGATCAGCAGAAAAGTATGGGGTTCGTCCGGATCCGGTATCTGGCCAGCCTGCTCATCATGGCCGTGACGTTCGTCATCTTCCTGTCCACCTCGGCCAAGCTCAACCACGAGAACGCCGCCGTCGGACGGCTGGCGGAGATCATCTCCGATCTCGACGCATCGGTCGTCGCCAGCGCGCGGCTCGGCATCAAGCTCGCCGATATCAACGGCACCGACGCCGAAAGCGCCAAGGCCGCGGCCGAACAGATGCAGCTTCTGAAGATCTGGCTGGAACGGCTGGATCTCAAGATCGCCGAGATGGAGCAGGTCCTGCGGGATATTCCCGCGGAACTGCGCGCCAAGCTGGACAGCGACAACGTCTCCAGCAGCACCATGATCGATGTGTACCGGCAGTTCCGCGACGTGGTCGACGACACCGTCAAGGCCGGCGACGATTACATGGAGAAGGCGAAGCTGCTCGACGGTACGTTCACGTTCATCAACGCCGCGGCAATGGAGACCCAGGGCAGGATCCTGCGCGACTATTATTCCGCCTTCGCGGCCGAAGTGGACTGGGTCAACCGGATCTTCGGCGGCACCATGGCGGCGATGATCGCCGTGCTCGGGCTTGCGATCTTCTGGCCGATGGAACGGCAGATCAAGCGGGCCTTCGCCGAACTGCAGGGTGAACAGTCGCGGGCCCGCTCGGAAGCCAAGCGCGCCGAACTGGCGGATCGCGCCAAGTCGGAATTCCTCGCCAATATGAGCCACGAGATCCGCACGCCGATGAACGGCGTGATGGGCATGGCGGAGCTCCTTGCCAGGACGGAACTCGATTCCAAGCAGCGCATGTTCACCGACATCATCGTCAAGTCGGGCCACGCGCTGGTGACCATCATCAACGACATTCTCGACTTCTCGAAGATCGATTCCGGACAGCTCGAACTCGACCCGATGCCGTTCAATCTCGGTGAGGCGATATCGGACGTGGCGACCCTTATATCGGCCAAGGTAGAGGAGAAGGACCTGGAACTCGTGGTCCGGATCCAGCCCGACCTGCCGGAGCGCTTCGTCGGCGATATCGGCCGCATCCGCCAGATCGTCACCAACCTCGTCGGCAACGCCGTGAAGTTCACCGACCAGGGGCACGTGCTGATCGACGTGTCGGGCACCGTCACCGGCGAGGGCGACAGCCGCACCGCCTCGCTGCTGGTCAAGGTGGAGGATACCGGCATCGGCATCCCCAAGGACCAGATCGCCAAGGTCTTCCAGAAATTCAGCCAGGTCGACGGCTCGTCGACGCGCAAGCACGAGGGCACCGGCCTCGGCCTGACCATCTCGCAGATGCTGGTGGAAAAGATGGGCGGCGAAATCGGCGCGGAATCGGAGGTCGACGAAGGCTCGACCTTCTGGTTCACCCTGCCGCTGCCGGTCGACCGCTCCGACACCGGCAGGCGCCGAATCCCGGTCGACGTGACGGGCGCACGCATCCTGGTGATCGACGACAACGAGGTGAACCGGTCGATCCTGCTGGAACAGCTCGGATCCTGGGGCTTCGACCCGGCATCGGTGACCTCCGGCCGCGAAGGGCTTTCCATGCTGTCGCGGAGCGCCGAGCAGAACAAGCCGTTCGACCTGGTGATCCTCGACTACCACATGCCGGTCATGGACGGCGGCGAGGTGGCCGCCGCGATCCGCGCCGACGAGAAGATCGGCGCGACGCCGATCGTCATGCTGACATCGGTCGACAACCGCTCCGACAGCCAGGTCTTCAAGGATCTCGACATCCAGGGGCACCTGATCAAGCCGGCACGGGCGGAATTGCTGCTGGAGACGATCATCGACGTGCTGCAGGCCAACCTGAACGCGCGGTGCGCGGGGCACAAGGACGACGAGGACCTGTTCATCGACTTCAGCACCAACAGCGACGACGACGAAGTGGCCATGGCCCCGGTCGGGCAGAAGACGAACGGAAGCACCGGCCTTTCCATCCTCGTGGCCGAGGACAATGCGGTCAACCAGATCGTCATCGAGCAGATTCTCGCCGAGAGCGGGCACAGCTATTCCATCGTCGAGAACGGGCGGCTGGCTGTCGAGCAGTACAATGCGATCGCGCCCGACCTCATCCTCATGGACGTCTCCATGCCGGACATGGACGGTCTCGCCGCGACGCAGAAGATCCGCGAGCTGGAAGCGGAGAACGGCGGCCACGTGCCGATCATCGGCCTGACCTCGCACACGCTGGAAAACGACCGGGAAACCTGCCTGGAAGCCGGCATGGACGACTATGTTCCCAAGCCGATCTCGGTCAACAACCTGAACGACGCGCTGGAGCGGCACCTCGGATACCGGCGCGACGGCAAGCGGGCCGGCTGAAGCCTTCACCTTTCCCCGACAGTTCGACCTTCCGGTTGCGATCCGCTAGGATTGCGGCAAAGGTAGAGCAGCGATTTTCGCCGTGGATTGTTTGGGGATTGTTTCATGCGCGTACTCATAGCCGGAGGCGGGATCGGCGGATTGACCGCAGCCCTGGCGCTTCACCGCAAGGGCATCGAGGCCGAGGTCTTCGAACAGTCGCGCGGCAAGGCCGAACTCGGGGTCGGGATCAACACGCTGCCGCACGCCATCAAGGAACTCGCCGATCTCGGCCTCCTCGAAGCGCTGGACGGGATCGCGATCCGCACCCGTGAGCTGATCTACAAGAACAGCCACGGCCAGGAGATCCTGCGCCAGCTGCGCGGGCTGGACGCCGGCTACGACTATCCGCAATTCTCGATCCACCGCGGCAAGCTGCAGCGGGTGATCCGCGAGCATGCCGTCGCCGAGCTCGGCGCGGAACGGATCCGCTCAGGGCAGCGGCTGACGCGCTTCTTGCAGAACGGCGACGGCGTCCGCGCGACCTTTCTCGACCGGCAGACCGGCGACGAATACGATGTGGAAGGCGACGTCCTCGTCGGCGCCGACGGCATCCATTCGACGGTGCGGGCGCACTACCATCCGGGCGAAGGGCCGCCATCGTGGAACGGCGTGGTCATGTGGCGCGGCGCGACCTTGTGGGAGCCGTTCCTGACCGGCCGTTCGATGGTGATCGCCGGCGGCATGAGCGCCAAGCTGGTGCTCTACCCGATCTTCAACGACCCGGAGAACCATCCGGGCAGGACGCTGATGAACTGGGTCGTCTGCGCAAAGGTGGGCGACAGCTCGTCGCCGCTGCCGGTGCGCGAGGACTGGTCGAAGCCGGCCGCCCTGGAGGACGTGCTGCCGCATGCGCGCGCCTTCACCGTGACGGAGGTCGACCTGGAAGCGCTGATCCGCGCCACGCCGGAATTCTATGTCTACCCGATGTGCGACCGCGATCCGCTGGAGCGATGGAGCGACGGGCGGGTGACGCTGCTCGGCGACGCAGCCCATCCGATGTACCCGGTCGGCTCGAACGGCGCGAGCCAGGCGATCCTCGACGCGCGCACGCTGGCCGACAGGTTGTCGGATCACGCCGACCCTGTCGAGGCGCTGGCGGCCTATGATGCGGAACGCCGCACGGCGACCGCGGCGATCGTGCTCGCCAACCGCGGCGGCGGCCCGGAAGGCGTGATCGACCTGGTGGAGGAGCGCGCGCCGGACGGCTTCGCCGATATCGGCGATGTCGCCACGCCGGACGAACTCAAAGCGCTGGTCGGCGACTATCAGCAGATGGCGGGGTTCGCCACCGAGCAGGTCAACCGCGCCGGCTGAGCGGCGCGTGCCTGCCGGGGCGACTTTTCAGCCGACGTCTCAGGCGACGTCTCAGGCATCTGGCGGCGGCGGCAGGAAGTTGACTTCGTGCTCGGCCGACAGCCGCACCACCTCCTCCACGTCGGTCAGATTGTGCAGGGCGGTGAACAGATCGTAGAGCTTGCGCGCCGGCGACACGCCGAACACGCACGTGGCCTGTGCGCCGGACTTGTTGAAGATGCCATGCGGCTTGCCCATCGGCATGCGGACGGTATCGCCGGGCCCGGCCTGCATCGCGTCGTCGCCGAACACGACCTCGAGGTTGCCGTCCAGCATCAGGATCCATTCGTCCTGGGTCGGGTGGATATGCGGCGGCACGAAGGCGTCGGCCGGCAGCACGGCGTGCCAGACGAAGGCGTTGCCGCTATAGAGCTTGGGCGTGTAGGTCTGGCCGAGAATGTTCCAGACCGTGCCGTCGATGCCCTCCGACGCCTTTGTCACCCCAGCTGTCAGTTCCATGATCGTCCTCCTGATTGTCCTGCCTGGCCACGCAGACTTCTAGAAATGCAGATAGCGGTCGATGACCGTCGGGTCCGACCTCAAAGCCTCGTTGCTACCCTGCCAGACGATGCGGCCTTTCTCCAGCACGAAATGGCGGTCGGCGATGCGCACGAGATCCTCGATATTCTTGTCGACGATCAGGATGGCCTCGCCCTCGGCCTTCAGGCCCGCCAGGCACGACCAGATCTCCTGGCGGATCAGCGGCGCGAGCCCCTCGGTCGCCTCGTCGAGAATGAGCAGCTGCGGATTGGTCATCAGCGCGCGACCGATGGCCAGCATCTGCTGTTCGCCGCCGGAAAGCTGCGCGCCGAGATTGCCGGCGCGTTCGGCGAGCCGCGGGAACAGGTCGAAGACCCGGTCCAGAGTCCAGCGCCATTCGCCGGCGCTGCCGGCCGCCCCACTCGCAGACGTGGCAACCAGGTTTTCGCGGACGCTCAGCGTCGGAAACACCTGGCGGCCTTCCGGCACAAGGCCGAGGCCGGCCCGGGCGATCAGGTGCGGTTTCGCCGCTGTCATGTCCCGGCCGCCGACACGGATGGAGCCGGCGGTCGACCGCAACAGCCCCATGACCGCGCGGATCGTCGTCGTCTTGCCCATGCCGTTGCGGCCGATCAGTGTGGCCACCTCGCCGGACCCGACGGCGAGATCGACGCCGAACAAGACCTGTGCCGCGCCGTAGCCGGCCTCCAGGCCGCTGACCTCCAGCATCTGCGCCGCCCGGCTCACGCCGCGTCCTCGCCGAGATAGGCGGCCTTGACCTCGGCGTTCGCCCGGATCTCGTCCGGCGTGCCCTCGGCGATGATCCGCCCGTAGACCAGCACCGCGACGCGGTCGGCGAGCGCGAAAACGGCGTCCATGTCGTGTTCCACCAGCAGCATCGGGCAGGTCGCCTTCAGATCCGCCAGCAGGGCTACGAGCTGCTGGCTTTCCTCGCGCCCCATGCCGGCCATCGGCTCGTCGAGCAGCAGGGCCTTCGGCTTCATGGCGAGCGCGATGGCCAGTTCCAGCACCCGCTTCTCGCCGTGCGACAGGCTGCCTGCGGGGCTTAAGGCGCGATCGTCGAGCCGCACCCTGGCAAGTGCCGCCATCGCCTCGTCGTTGAGCGCGCGTTCGCCGGCGGCGCGTCCGAAGAAGCGGAAGCTCGAGCCGGCGCGCGCCTGCACCGCCAGCGCGACATTCTCCAACACGCTGAAGGAGGGGATCACCGAGGTGATCTGGAACGAGCGGGCAAGGCCCGCGCGGGCGCGGGCGTCGGGCGACAGGTGCGTAATGTCGCGGCCGGCGAAGCGGATCGCGCCGGCGTCGCTTTCCACGAAGCCGGACAGCTGGTTGATCAGCGTGGTCTTGCCGGCGCCGTTGGGGCCGATCAAGGCGAGGCATTCACCGCCGCCGAGCTCGAAGCAGACATTGTCGCTGACGCAGAGCGCGCCGAAGCTCTTGTAGAGGCCGTCGGCCAGGAGGGCGGGTTCAGACACGGACCGCTCCCCCGGTGATACGCCTCAGCAATGCCGCGAGGCCGCCCCTTGAATAGACCACGATGACGATCAGCAGCGGCCCGAAGATCAGTTTCCAGTCATGGGTCAGGTCCGACAGGATATGCTCCAGGGCGACGAAGGCGATGGCGCCGATCAGCGCGCCGTTGCGCGTCGCCATGCCGCCGAGCACCACCATGAAGATCAGCTCGCCCGAGCGCTGCCAGGCCATGGCGGCGGGGCTGACGAATTCGGCCTGGCAGGTGAGCAGGATGCCGGCGACGCCGGCGAGCATGCCGGAGATGAGATAGGCGGCGAGGCGCACGCGGAAGACATCGACGCCGAGCGAGGCCGTGCGCCGCTCGTTCTCGCGGGCGGCGCGGAGCACCCGGCCGAAGCGCGATGCGACGATCGACTGGACGAGCAGGAAGCAGGCGACGAGGACGGCGAGCGTGACATAAAACAGGCCGCGGTCGTCGGCCAGCCACCCGGTGCCGAACAGGCTGGCATTGTCCCACAGCGTCAGGCCGTCGTCGCCGCCATAGGCCGACAGCGAGCTCGCGGCGAAGAACACCATCTGCCCGAATGCGAGCGTGATCATGATGAAATAGACGCCGGAGGTGCGCAGGCAGACATAGCCGGTGACCAGCGCGAACATCGCCGTCACCAAGAGGACGACGGCGAGTATCGCCCAGACTTCGGTGACGCCCTCGGTGACCATGATCGCTGCCGCGTAGGCGCCGAGACCGACGAAGGCGGCGTGGCCGAAGCTGACCAGGCCGCCGTGGCCGAGGATCAGGTCGAGGGCGATCGCCGCGAGCGCCAGGATCATCATGCGGGTGACCAGCGGCAGGATGAAGCCCTCGGGCCCGAGGAAGCCCATGAAGGGAACGGCGGCCAGCGTCAGGAAGATCGACGCGGACACCAGGTAGCCGTGGAGGATGGTCTCCGTGGCGGCGACCGACCGGTCGGCCGCGCCGCTCAACGCCGCCTCGCTCATGCCGCCCGCCCGACGGAGAACAGGCCGGTCGGCCGGAAGAACAGGATCGCCGCCATCAGCACGTAGATCAGCATGGAGGCGATGGCCGGGCCGATCTGGTTGGCGGCCGAGGGCTCCATGAAGAGCTTCAGGATGTCGGTCATCATCGAGCGGCCGAGCGTGTCGACCAGGCCGATCAGCAGCGCGGCGATGAACGATCCGCGGATCGAACCGATGCCGCCGACGATGATAACGACGAAGGCGACGATCAGCATGTTGTCGCCCATGCCGGGCTCGACGGAGAAGATCGGCGCGGCGAGCACGCCGGCGAAGCCCGCCAGCATCGCGCCGAAGCCGAAGACGATCATGAACAGGCGGCGGACATCGACGCCGAGCGCGGAGACCATGTCCGGGTTGCTGGCGCCGGCGCGCACCAGCATGCCGAGCCGGGTGCGGGTGACGATGAACCAGAGGAGTGCCGCCACCGCCAGCCCGGCGGCGATGATCGTCAGCCGGTAGACCGGGTAGAGCAGGCCGCCGACCAGCGGGATCGAGCCGGACAGGAATTCAGGCTGCGGGATGATCAGCGGCGCCGGGCCCCAGATCACCGTGGTCGCCTGGTTGAGGAACAGGATGACGCCGAAGGTGGCCAGCACCTGGTCGAGGTGGTCGCGATCGTAGAGATGGCGGAAGACCAGGAATTCCAGCGCCAGGCCGAGGGCGAGCGCGCTTGCGAGCGCGAGCAGCATGGCGGCCAGGAAATTGCCGGTGAGGCCGTAGAAGGCGACGGCGAAATAGGCGCCGACCATGTACTGCACGCCGTGCGCCAGGTTGATGAAGCCCATCACGCCGAACACAAGCGTCAGGCCGGCGGCGATCAGGAACAGCAGGATGCCGAGCTGGAGCCCGTTGAGGATCTGGACGAGGACGAGTGTCGCGGACATTGAGCTGGGAGCCTGGCGCCGGCGGAAGCCGGAAAAAACGCCGGCGCGGCCAGGCCGCGCCGGCGGATCTGCTTTACCAGGTCATGCCGCATTCGGAGGCGAAGGAATCGCCCTGATCGTCGAAGACCTTCTGCTCGATCTCGGTCTGGAACTTGCCGTCGGCGCGCTTGGCGACCTTGAGCAGGTAGAAATCCTGGATCGGATAATGGTTCTTGTTGAACTTGAAATCGCCGCGCAGCGACGTGAAGTCGGCGACCCTGATCGCGTCGCGCACGGCGTCCTTGTCGCTCAGGTCGCCGTCCACCTTGGCGATGGCGGAATCGAGCAGCATCGCCGTGTCATAGGCCTGCATGGCGTAGGTGCCCGGAACGTAGCCGTACTTCGCCTCGAAGGCCGCGACGAACTCGGCGTTGCCCGGCGTGTCGAGATTCGGCGCCCAGTTGCCGGCGCCGAAGAAGCCGATCGCGTCGTCCTGCTGGGCCGGCAGGGTCGTCTCGTCGACCGTGAAGGCCGAGAGGAACGCCATCTTGTCGCCGAGGCCGGCGGCGCGGAACTGCTTGACGAAACGCACGCCCATGCCGCCCGGCATGAAGGTGAACAGCGCGTCGGGATTGGCCGCCGACATCTTGGCGATCTCGGCCGAGAAATCGTTGTGGCCGAGCGGCGTGTAGATCTCGTCGGCGATGCCGCCGGAATAGTTCGCCTTGAAGCCGGTGATGGAATCCTTCCCGGCCTGGTAGTTCGGCGCCATCATGAAGACGTTCTTGAAACCCTGCTCCTCAGCGTACTTGCCGAGCAATTCGAAGTTCTGGTTGTTCTGGTAGGAGGTGGAGAAGAAGAACGGATTGCAGGCCTTGCCGGCGAAGGTCGACGGCCCCGCGTTCGGGCTGATCAGGAAGGTCTCCGACGTCACGACCGGCTTGAAGATCGCCTGCAGCATGTTGGAGAAGATCGTGCCGACGACGAAATCCACCTGCTCGCGCTCCACCAGGCTGTTCGCCTTGGCGATGGCGACGTCCGGCTTCAGTTCGTCATCCTCGACGATGAACTGGGTCTCCTGACCGCCGAGCTTGCCGCCGAGCTTGTCGAGCGCAAGCTGGAAGCCGTCGCGGGACTGCTTGCCGAGCGCGGCCGGCGGACCCGAAAGGGTGACGATCATGCCGACCTTCACCGGTTCGGCGGCGGCCGGCCCGGCCAGTCCGGCCGTCACGGCCAGCACGGCCGAAAGGGTAACGCCCGAAAGATATGATTTCATCACTCAACTCCTTTATCTTCGCAGCGCCGCCCATGCCGGCGGGCTGCCTCCCGTTTATCCTTATCGTGCTTTCCGTCTGTCCCCGAAAGCCCCGGCTCATGCCGCCGGCCGCAGTCTTGCAAATGCGGCGGGATCATCTCAAGGGCTTAATTCAACAGCGTAAATCCGCGATCGGCCCCGGATCAGTCCGGATCGCCCGAAAGCCCCGGCAGGAGGGCGTCGAACAGGGTGTCGTTGGTGGCGAATTCGGTGAGCAGCGTCAGGTGGTTGCAGCCGTCGACGAGGACGATATTGTCCTCGCCGGCGCGGCCGAGCAGTTCCGAGGCGATGTAGGACTGGCGCTTGAAATCGTCCGTCTCGGCGCCGCCGACGACGAACAGGACCGGGTGGTCGACATGCAGGCCCGGATAGAGCGACCATTCGGCCACCTCCTTCACCGGCATCTGCAATTCGTCGCCGATCGCCGTCGGCCGCACCGGAAATATGTCGAAGACGCCGCTGAACAGGAGCAGCAGGTCGTCGCCGGAGACCGCGCCGTGTTCGGCCGCGCGCATCGCGCCGTGCAGGGCAAGGTGCGCGCCGGCAGAATGGCCTGAAATGATCCTGTTGGTCGACAATCCGGCCGGGCCGGAAATCTCCGCCAGGTGGAGCAGCGCCTCCACCGTGTCGTCGACCAGGTCGGCGAGGCGGTGTTCCGGCATCAGCCGGTATTCGGTGATGGCGACGTCGTAGCCGCGTTTCAGGAACGGCGTCGCCATGAAGCGCGACTGTTCGCGCTCCATGGCCCGCCAGAAGCCGCCGTGGGCGAAGATGAAGAGCCCGCGACCCTCGCGGTCCGGATCGGCCTTGAAGAGTTCCAGGGTCTGCCGGGGATGCGGGCCGTAGCTTTCCACGGTGCATTCGTGGCCGCGGAAATTGTCGTCGGTCGACAATCGCTCCCATTCGGCGATGTCGCCGGCAAAATCAGGCAGCGTCTTGCGCAGCACGAACTGCTCTTCGAAATAGGCATGGGCGGATGTCTTACGGAACATGGATCAGGCCGATCTGTTGTGCGAGCTGGATGCTGAGCCGCCGGCGATCTCAGCACAATCGCCATCGTCGCGAAAGGCCCGTTCAGCTTTCGCGCACGGCATGGCGCAGGGCCTCCGACAGCGGCTCCAGGAAATGGCTGCGGGCGCTCTGGCGGGCCGAGAGCAGCCCGAGGCGGCGCACCGTCTGCGGCCGGCCGAACGGCAGGACCGTGATATTGTCGGGGAAGGCGATGCCGGAGCGCGCCGGAACGACCGACACGCCAAGGCCGGAGCCGACCAGCGAGATCACGCCCTCCAGCGTATCGACCTCCATCGCCGAGGTCACCGCGATGCGGTTGGCCGCCAGCGCCTCGTCGATCAACGCGCCGACCCGGGCCTGGCGCTGGAAGCGCACATAGGCGTTCTTCGCGAGCACCTCGCGGAATCCGCTGCCCTTCGCCCCGCGGCCGGCGATGACGACGAGCGGCTCCTCGCAGAAGACCGCGAACCGCAGGTCGGCGGGCAGGCTACCGGGTTCGCTGGTGATCGCAGCGTCTATGCGGCCGGCGCGCAGCGCCGCTTCAAGCTCGTGCGACAGGCCGGTGGTCAGGCGGACGGTCAGCTCCGGCATGCGCTCGCTGAGATGAAGCAGGGCCGCCGGCAGCAGCCCTGAGACGACGGTATGGACGGCGCCGATCTTGAGCACGCCGCCGTTCGACCCGCGCTTCAGCGACGCGCTGAGTCGCTCCCAGTCGGCGATCAGGTCGCGCGCCCGGCCGACGAATTCGCGGCCCTCGTCCGTCAGCGGCGGCGGCCGGCGCGAGCGGTCGAACAGGACCAGCTCCATGTCCTCCTCCAGCGCGCGCATCTGCGTGCTCACCGCCGACAGCGACATGCCGAGCGCCTTCGCCGCGGCGTTGAAGCTGCCATGGTCGGCAACGGCGATGATCGAGTAGAGCGACTTCACGTCCATCGTCAGGCCGTCCGCCTCACATGATCTCTTTCTTGCGGTCGTCGGTCTCGCCGTAACGGTGCAGCGCCGGCGGCATCAGGCCGTCGTAGAGCGAGGCGATCTTCTGGTTGACGATGTCGCCCTGGCGGGCGAACAGCG
>DATHRP010000182.1:0-2290 GCA_035465195.1 Afifellaceae bacterium
CCTGGCCGCGGGTATGCAGGCTGTTCTTGGCAACGCCGCGGCTGCGGCGGCGCAGCATGTCGTTGGTCTTCGGCGAGCGATAGCCGGAGAGCACGTGAATGTAGTCGCGTCCTCCGACCTCGCGATAGACTTCCCAGATGATGTCGAGCAATCGGGGATCCATCTTCGTCGGCTCGTTGCGGCGCCAGTCACGCAGGAACTGGTTGATCTTCTTAAGCTCGGCGGCATCGAATTTGCCGTTGCGCTTGTAGGTGAATTCGGCCCGTTCACCGGTATGGACGTAGTAAAATTTGAGCGTGCGATCCCGTTCCCGGGCCTCGGCGCCGGACGTCGCAGTGACAAGCGCAACCAGACAGGTCGCAAGAACCCGACCGGCATACCGGTGCCGCGACACAATACTATACAGTGAGCCCAACGGTCTTGCCTGTCTCGGGGGAAACTCCCCGCCCCGGTTAATAAACTGATACGAGTATCGCTTACTATGCTTAAGCGGATGTTACCAAAATAAGCCGCGCCCGCAACGCCGCGGATGTGTGTAGACGCAGAAAAATTG
Source organism: Afifellaceae bacterium (assembly GCA_035465195.1). Classification (GTDB taxonomy): domain Bacteria; phylum Pseudomonadota; class Alphaproteobacteria; order Rhizobiales; family Afifellaceae; genus CAMYKZ01. The sequence goes on from DATHRP010000182.1 coordinate 554, forward strand.
AATTAAATCCAACCGAAGGTTTTTCAAATGTGTCAACATGATGATATGCTCGTAAAAGTTGTACTGCGAAGATCTCTCACTTAAAGGTTCCGGCGCCGATCGTCCTGTCCCGGGCTGGTTCGCCGGCGCGGCGCCAACCGGTCGGATGGACTGTTTCGAAGCGCGTACAACCCGGCGGCCTCGCAATAGCGAGGCAACGTTTAACGGTTGGTTAACCGGGTGATCGCCTGGTCGTAGCCGTAGAGGTCGCCGAACGTCTCCACCGTGCCGTCGTCTCCAACGACCGCGGTGAAATAGGTGAGGTGCACCGGGATGTTCCGGGAAAGCTCGACCTTCCGCTCCTCGCCGCCGAACATGCGTTCCAGGCGTCTTGAATCCCAGTCCGGATCGTCGGCGAGGATGACGTCGGCGAAGGCCATCGGGTCCATCACCCGGACGCAGCCGTGGCTGAACGCCCGGACGTTGCGCTTGAAGAGATTTTTCGTCGGCGTGTCGTGCAGGTATACGGCGTGCCGGTTCGGAAACATGAACTTGATGCGGCCCAGGGCATTGGCGCGGCCGGGCGGCTGGCGGATCAGCACTTCCTTGGGATCGATGGTGAACCAGTCGACCATCTCCGGATGGACCGGGAACATGCCGCCGCGGCCCTGGCCGCGCACGAACAGTTCATAGCCGTTGCGATAAAAGAAGCCCGTCGGGTCGATCATGATATCGGGCAGCATCTCGTTGCTGACGATCGACGTCGGTACGTTCCAGTAGGGATTGACAATGAGATGTTCCATTTCGTCGGAGAACACCGGCGTCGGGTTCGACCGCTTGCCAACGATGACCCGCGTGGTGTGGATGATCTTGCCGCCACGTACGACGCGAAGGGTGAATTCGGGGATGTTGACGGCGACGTGGAATTGTCCGAGCTGCCGCGGCATCCAGCGCCAACGCTCGATGTTGGCGGAGATCGTCGCGATCAGGCTCTGACGATTGTCACGATTGAGCGCGGCCAGCGTGCCCTGGCCGACGATCCCATCGACGCCAAGCGCATTCTTCGTCTGGAACTCCCGCACTGCGTTCAGAAGGTTCCTGTCGAACAGCTCCGGATCGCCGCCGTCAGCGAGTTCGGCGCCGAGCCGCTGTCGCAAAAGCACGACGCGCGGATCATGGCTGCCATGGCGCAGCACGCGGCCATGCGGTATCGCCGGCTGGTCCGCGACGTCGGTCGCAGCCAGCAATTCGGCGAGTTTCCGCTTGAGTGCCCAGTATTGAGGGTGCCTGGGTTCGAACGATTTCAGGGCCGCATCGATATCGGTGCTGGCGGCGAGGCCGGCCAGGATATCGGCAACGACGGGCATTTCCGGATTTGTCGTGACGTGCTTGGAAAGCGACCGCGGCGGTACGCGCCCGGCGGCCAGGTGGGTCACATAGCGCACCACGGCCAGGCTGGCGGCAAAATCGGTTCTGGCGACCGTATCGACATCAGCAAGATTGTCCGCCGCCAGGTCGGGCAGGGGATAGTCGGCAGGGTCGAGGGCATCGAGATGCGCATCGGCGATGCGGCGGGCAAGCGCCTCGATCTGATCGGTCGGCCGGCCTTGCCTGATCCAGACCGGTTCGAACTGCCGCGTTTCGTAATATGACCTGATATCAGCGATGAGCGACGCCTCGGCCTTCGATCTGGCATCGGCGGCGTCGTCGAGACGTTTCTGGATCGCCCCGGCCAGCGGCGACAGGGCAACGGCCTCC
>DATHRP010000183.1:0-3930 GCA_035465195.1 Afifellaceae bacterium
CCCGGCGTGTTCATCCAGCCGATGTTGAGCCCGTTCACCCGGATGCGGTCGCGCATCACCGTGTAGGCGACGTTCTTCGTCAGCGTTGCGAGCGCGCCCTTGGAGCCGCAATAGGCGGAGATGAAGGGCTGGCCGCCGTGCGAGGACATCGACAGTATGTTGACGACCGTGCCCTCGATCGCCCGGTCGCGCATCGCCGTCAGCGCGTCCTGCATCAGGAAGTAGGGGGCGCGGACGTTGGTCGCGAACATCCGGTCGAACAGCTCCGGGCTGGTGTCGAACACGGTGCCGCGGTCGGTGATCGCCGCGGCGTTGACCAGGGTGTCGACGCGGCCGAACGCTTCCACCGCCGCCGGCACGACGCGCTTCACCGCGTCGATGTCGGCGAGCTCGCAGGCGATGAAGTGCGCCGGGCAGCCCTTGTCGGAGATCGTCGCGGCGACGGTTTCGCCGCGCTCGCGGTTGCGCCCGATGACGGCGATGCCGGCCGCACCGTCCGCTGCGAAGCGCTCGGCGATCGCCTGTCCGAGCCCCTGTGTCGCGCCCGTCACGATGGCAATCCTGCCGCTCATATCCGACATTCCCGTTCTCCTCTCGTTTGTTCCGTCTGCCCGCGTCCGTCCCGCACGATAGCGCCCGGCAGGGCGGTCATGAAGAGGCGCGTTGCCCGCCGATCCTTCTCAGGCGCATCATGGCGACGATGCCGTAGGCCGGGCCGACGGCGAGCCCGGCCATCAGCGCCGGCCAGCCGAACCGCTCGGCGAGCACCGGCGTCAGTTGCACGGTGAAGGCGGTCAGCGTGAAGCCGAGCGCCGTCTGCAGCGACAGCAGGCTGCCGGCCTGCTCCGGCGGGGCGGCGTCGGCGACCAGCGCCGAGAACTGCGCCGAATCCGGCACGATCGCCGTGCCCCAGACCAGGATCAGCACGAAGGTCAGCCAGGCCGGGCCGCCGAAGCTTGCCGCCGTCGCCAGCGCGGCCGTGCCGCTCGCCGCCATGGCGATGATGGCGATCTCCGCCTTGCCGATCCGGTCGGCCACAAGGCCGGCGACGATCGAGGCGATGCCGCCGAGGCCGATGGCGAGGAACGCCGTCAGCTTGGCGAAATCACCGGCGGCGTCGGCCGCCATGGTGGCGGAATAGGAGACCGCCGCGGCAAGGCCGATCCATGCCCACATGGCGTAGAGCTCCCACATGTGGCCGAGATAGCCGGCATATGCGAGGCGGATGCGCCGGTCGGTCCAGGCGATCAGGATGGCGCGCGGGTCGAAGGCGGCAGCGCGCGCATGGTGCGGGCCGAGGCCGGTGGCCAGCACCATCAGCCCGCCGGCGGCGGCCGCCGCCGAGGTGGCAATCACGGCGCTCCGCCAGTCGGCGCCGCCGAGCAGCGCGGCCAGGTGCGGCGAGGCGGAGCCGAGCGTCAGCGCGCCGACCAGCAGGCCGACCAGGAAGCCGCGGTCGGCGGTGCCCCATCCGACGGCGATCTTCATGCCGACCGGGTAGACGCCGGCCAGCAGTGCGCCGGTCGCGAACCGGCCGGCGATGGCGAGGGCGCCGCCGACCGGCAGGACGAGCAGGGCGGCGTTGATCAGCGCCGCGGTGAACGAGCAGAGAGCGAAGACGCGGCGCGGGTCGAAGCGGTCGGCGATGCCCCAGATTGCGAAGGTCATAGCGCCGGCGACGAATCCGGCCTGGACAGCGCTCGACAGGAAGGCCTGGCGGGCCGCCGTGATCGGCACCTCGCGGACCATGTCCGGCAGGATCGCTGCGGAAATGAACCACAGGCTCATGACCGCGATTTCAGCCCCGACGAGGCAGGATATGGATCGGAATTTCAGGCCCCTCATGGCCCGAACCTAGCCGTTCGACATCGCTGCTGAACAGCGGAATATTACGATTTCCGACCGCGATCTCTCCGCACGGCATCGCATTTTCATCAAAGTGGTAACGCTCCGTTAGCCATTATTTCATTCTGCCGCTGACCGGCCATCAACGGGTTGCGCTCGCAGCCGGTCGCGCGCTCGCCCGTCCGGCCTACCGGAGGGGGCGCAAATCCTTGCATTGGCGCGGGAAACAGGCCGCGATTAACCATCTGTTTTCCAGCTTTCCGGGAATTTTTGGATATTTGCCGTCTCTTTTCGGAGAACCGTTTAAGGGAACGGAAACCGGCGTTTGCAAGTGTGCTGGGGTTGTATTGGGGTTATGGCAAAAACAATGACTGCCAAGAGTCGATTTCCTACGATCTCCGACTATCGTACCAAGATCGTGACGGCGGTGGCCGGCGTTGCGCTGGGGCTCCATCTCCTTCTTTATGCCGGCACCAAGAGCGGCATCGTCGATCTTGAGTCCGAAGCCGGCCCGATGCCGGTGCTGCGCGACGTCTTCACGTCAGGCGGCCTGGTGCTGGTCGCCGTCTTCGCGCTGGCAGCCGTCATCTTCATGCAGAACGCCCAGGTCAGCACGGTGCTGGCCAAGCTGAAATCGAAGCGCGAGATCGACGACCAGAACGAGCGCCTGGCTTTCACTGATGAAATGACCGGGCTGCCGAACCGCCGCAAGTTCGAGAGCAAGCTCGCCACGCTGCTGGAGGAACGGCAGGTGTCGCGCCGGCCCTTCGCCATTGCCTTCCTCGACCTCGATGGCTTCAAGCCGATCAACGATTTCTACGGCCATGCGGCCGGCGACGACATTTTGCGCCAGGTCGCGCTGCGCCTTGAAGGCGCGGTCAGCGACAAGGGTTTCGTGTCCCGCTTCGGCGGCGACGAGTTCGGCCTGATCTGCCCGGGCATCGGTACCGAGGAAGAGGCCAACGTGCTCGGCGACGTGCTGTCGGAAGTGCTGTGCGCACCTTACGACCTCGACGTTCGCAAGGCGCGCCTCAGCGCCTCGTTCGGTTTCGCGGTGTTTCCGGAGGCCGGCGAGACGTCGGAAGACCTGCTGCACCGCGCCGATACGGCTCTTTATGAATCCAAGCGCGCCGGACGCGGCAAGGTTTCCATCTATTCGCGCAAGCTGGAAGACAAGATGCGCGAGCAGGCGGTCGTGGAACAGGCGCTGCGCAAGGCGATCGCCGAAAAGACCATCGAGCCGCACTACCAGCCGATCGTCGACCTGAAGACCGGCAAGATTCTCGGTTTCGAGGCGCTGGCCCGCTGGACCGATCCGGAGCTGGGCTCCGTGCCGCCGACCAAGTTCATCGCCATCGCCGAGGAACGCGGCCTGATCGGCGACCTCACGGACCTTCTGTTCGAGCATGCGGCCGCCGAGGCGGCGCGCTGGCCGAAGGACAGCTTCCTGTCATTCAACCTGTCAACCGTGCAGCTCGCCGATGTCGGCACCGGCCTGAAGATGATGAGCGCCATGTCCAAGGCCGGGCTCGACCCGCGCCGGTTGGAGATCGAGATCACCGAGACGGCCCTGCTCGGCGACGTGGACACGGCCAAGGACGTGATCCGCACCTTCCGCTCATCGGGTGTCGGTGTGGCGCTCGACGATTTCGGCACCGGCCATTCGAGCCTCGGCTACCTGCGGGAACTGCCGCTCGACAAGATCAAGATCGACCGCTCGTTCGTCTCCGGCATCGAGACGGAGAAGCAGAGCTATCACATCATCAAGGCGGTGCTGGAACTTTGCGCCGGCCTTGAGCTGAAGGTCGTGGCCGAAGGTATCGAGGAACGCCAGCAGGCGTCGCGCCTGATCAGTCACGGCTGCGGAGCCGGCCAGGGCTACCTGTTCGGCCGGCCGATGGAGGCCCGCCGGGCGCACAAGCTCGTGTGGGCGTCGGCGCGTTCCGAGGAACAGGAATTCGCCGTCAATTAGCCGGATTCCCGCGCGCTTGGCGCAGGTCGTGAAAATTTCTAACAAATGTATTCGGTGTTTAACGAAGTTCGCAAGCAATCTTTAAACCAAGCCGGATATGATGGAACAGGACA
>DATHRP010000184.1:0-3130 GCA_035465195.1 Afifellaceae bacterium
TGATCTCCCGGGCGGCGTTCGTCGCTTCGGCGCGGGCGATCGCCTCGGCCAGGTCGGCGTCTCGGCTCTTCAGTGCGTTGTAGAGCTTGCGCAGTTCCGAAATGCTCTGCTTCGAGCGGTTTGCCGAGCGTTTCGGATGACCGAGGCCGACTGCGCGCCAGCGCCAGATGCGGGCATAGAGCGTCGAGATCATGGACGACAGGGTCGGGCTGCCGGCTCCTGCGAACAGGATGTCGTAGAACTCGTTCTTCACGTGGAGGATCGCCTCAGGCGGGCTGTCCCTGTACGCTTCCACGGTGCGGTCAAGCGCATTCTTGAGCGCTTCAACTTCCTCGGCGCCGGCGTTTTCCACGAACATTCGCGCGGCGAGGCCTTCCAACACCGAGCGGATCGCGTAGAGGTCCTTCGCCTCCGCGGGGGTGAGTTGGCGGACGATCGGACCCTTGTTGGGGATCGTCTCGATGATCATTTCCGATTCGAGCTGCCGGAGCGCTTCGCGGATGACGGTGCGCGACACGCCGGTCAGGTCGATCAGTTCGCGCTCGATCAGCCGTGAGCCCGGCGCGAGCCGGCCCTCGATGATCGCCTTGCGCAGCGCGTCCACCACGTCTCGCCGAAGCGGTGCGGCACGCTTTTCCACGGCCGGTATGTCCAGTGCCGCCTTGCTCAGGGCAGCCTTGCCCTTCACGCCTTGAATTTGGGACATCTTGTCTTCCGTTTGGCCTGGCCCGCTATGTGGCAAGTGAATTGAAACCTGATCCAACCTTCATCTTAGTCGGTTCGGTTTTCAAGCTTCAAGTAACTGTCAGGTTCCTTGAAGCCAATCCCGAGCCGGCCCTGTACGATCAGCCGTTCAAGAAAAAGCCAGCGCCGACATTCGACTATGAAGAGTAGCATTTGTTTTTCACCGATGACAATTGCGCCCGGCCGGCATTGGTCGCAGAAGGCTGTCATGGCGCTTCCACGCCGCCGCACGCGCATTTCCGCCCGGGTATGGTGCGCACGGCCCTCTCACGTCGCGATATTCCGCGCATTGACACTCTAATAGTACCGTAATACGGTTTATGCGAAAGTCGCGCGATAACCCGGCGCGTGAACCGGGCTGCGACTGTCGGGGCCATGTTTGGTCCGGGAATATGTTCGCTCCAGGGAGGAACCCGTGCGATGCAGCATCAGGCAAATCGTGCATAGCCGTGCGAAGGCGCGGGCCATTGTCTTCCGTCCTCCGGCAATCCTCCCCGCCGAGGTGGTGCAGCCGGCTGCATCTCGCCGTCGCGGCCTTCGAAAGGTTCTGATCTAGTCTTGCCCTGAAACCCGAGGGGTGTTCCTTTGTACGGAAAGGTGATACGAATTGGATAAAGTGCAATCGATTGCAGTAGGGCCGGCCGACGGTTCGCGATGGAGCCCTGATGGAAGTCCTGACGGGAACCCTGGGCACGGTGGTGAGAGGAAGAACGGTGCCGTGATTTCCGCCAGCAACAAGAAGCAGGCCGGCGCACCGCAGACCGGCTCGGACACAGCGGCCAAACAACCCATCATCGTTTCCAAGGGGCTGACGGTCGGATACAAGCTTCACCGCGAGCGCAAGCGGCTTACCGCACTTCGCGATATCACCCTGTCGGTCGACCGTGGCGAGTTCGTCGTGCTCGTCGGCCCTTCCGGGTGCGGCAAGACGACCTACATCAATGCGATCTCGGGCCTCGTGGAGCCGTGGGAAGGAACGATCGAGGTCAATGGCAAGCCGGTCGCCGGCCCCGGTCCCGACCGCGCCATGGTTTTCCAGGATTACGCGCTGATGCCGTGGCGAACGGTCGAATCCAACGTCCGCATGCCGTTTGAATTCCAGAACCTCGGACTGTCGAAACGGGAAATCGACGAGCGGATTCGCGCTTGCCTTGCGCTTGTCGATCTGACCGGTTTCGAGAAATCCTTCCCCTATGAATTGTCGGGCGGAATGAAGCAGCGAGTCGGCATTGCCAGGGCGCTGGTGTCGCAGCCCGATATCCTGCTGGCCGACGAGCCGTTCGCCGCGATCGATGCCATGACGCGCGAGGCGATGCAGAGTGAGCTGGAACGCATCGTCACGGAGACGAAGCAGACGGTGATTTTCATCACCCATTCCATCGACGAGGCTCTGACGCTGGCCGACCGGGTGGTCGTCATTTCCTTCCGGCCCGGCCGCATCAAGGAAATCGTGCCGATCGACCTTCCGCGTCCGCGCTTCGAGTATGACGTGAAGATGCTTCCGGAATACAGCGAACTGCGAGATCATATCTGGCGTCTTGTGAAGGACGAAGCCCTACAATCCGCACGGGGAGCAAAGTAATGAGCGTTGCCGACGATAGGGATGTCGGTCCCATCCGCGAAGGCACCGATCCCGGACGCATCGAAACCACCGCCTGGACCTTTGGCGAAGTTTGGTCCCGCTATGGATCATGGGCGGTGACCATCATCAATCTGACGATATTCTTCATTATCTGGGAGCTGTTCGCGCGCTCCGGCGCCGTCAATCCGCTCTTCCTGCCGTCGGCAAGCGACATGTTCGCCGCCCTGTGGAACGGCCTGACAACCTCGGCGCCGCCCGGCGCCGTCATTTCAGGCAGCATCCGCGACCACCTGCTGTACAGCCTCACCAATCTGGGCATCGGCCTGGGGATCGCCTGCGTCATCGGCATTCCCGCCGGTCTCCTGATGGGCGGCAACCGGTATGTCGAGACGGTACTGAGCCCCTATGTCTGGGCGCTGGCTTCACTGCCGCGCATCGCGCTGGTGCCGCTGTTCATCCTGTTCCTCGGCTTCACGGTCAAGATGCAGATCACCATCATCGTCCTTTCGGCGGTGTTCCCGATCATCATCAACTCCTGGGCCGGCGTGAAGACGACGGAAAAATCGCTGATCGCCGCAGCCAGGGTCTTCGGCGCCAGCCGGCGCGAACTCTATCTGAAGGTCGTGCTGCCCTATACGCTTCCGTTCATCATTTCCGGCATCCAGCAGGGCATCGGACGCGGCCTGATCGGCGTTATCATCGCCGAGATTTTCGGCGGTTCGCGCGGCCTGGGCTATCTCGTGAATCGCTCCGCGGACACCTTCAATTCCGCACTCATGTACGCGGTGCTGTTCCTGCTGGTCA
>DATHRP010000185.1:0-2335 GCA_035465195.1 Afifellaceae bacterium
ATGTAGAGTGCGGCGAGCCCCGCCTCGCCGCGTTCCCAAAGGAGAACCGTCTCCAGCGAAAACGCGGAGAAGGTGGTGAATCCGCCCAGCACGCCGGTAGCCACGAACAATCTGAGGTCCTGGCCCGCGCCCTCGGCGCGAAACGCCAGCCAGGCAATCAGCGCGCCCATCATGAACGATCCGAGGATGTTGACGCCGAGCGTCCCGTACGGAAACCCGGTTCCGAACAGGCGCATGGCCACCATCCCGAAAAGATGGCGGCACGAAGCGCCGATGGCGCCGCCGGCGGCAACGAGCAACAGGTGAGTCATGCGCCCCCAATAAAGGCAGACGACGCTGTCGCCAAGCCGGGATCGGCGATTTTCGCGATGTCGTCAGGCGGCCAGCTTGTGGTTGGCAAATTCCAGGAATTCCCGGGTGAACCGCTTCAGGGCGTCCCAGTCGGTATATTCCGTATCACGGCTCGTATCCGTGGAAGCGCCCTTCTGCATGGCGATGAAGCGCATCGCCCAGCGCTTGAAGAAATCGTACTGCGTATAACGGAAGGCGCCGGCCGCGTGATGGACATGGTCCGGCGTCCAGCCTGTCTGCTCGAAAAGCTTCTGCGCGCACTCTTCGATGCCCTCCAGATCGTCCGGGTCGTCGCTCGCGGCCGCAAGCGATACGGAAACGAAGGCGTTCGGTTTCGTTTTCAGCTTCTCCAGCCAGGTTGAAATGCGATGCACGAGGGCAGACTGGTACCGGCCGATATGCACCGAGCCGGCCATGATGACGGCGTCGTGACGGTCGATTTCGTCATCTTCGACGACGGTGGCATCGATAAAGGTCGCCTTGTGTCCGGCTTCGTTCGCCGTTTCCGTGATCGCCTGGGCGATCCTGCGAGTATGGCCTTCCGTCGTGGCATAGCAGATGAGAATGTTCATCGGTCGAACTCCCATGAAACCCAGCCGAGTCAGCGTGCATCCGGCGCCACATCGGGGCCTTGCGCCAGGTCAACCCCCGTGCGCGGCCTTCCGCTTGGCCCTGAGTTCAGCCCAGAAATCGAGGCGGCGCGCCAGTTCCTTTTCGAAGCCGCGCCTGGTCGGCCGGTAGAATTCGTGCCGCTCGAGTTCTTCCGGGAAATAATCCTGCCCGGAAAACGCTTCCTCCTGATCGTGATCGTAGGCGTAGCCGGAGCCGTAGCCTTCCGTCTTCATCAATTTCGTCGGCGCGTTCAGGATATGCTTGGGCGGCGCCAGCGAACCGGCCTCCCTGGCGACCCGCATGGCGGACTTGTAGCCGGTGTAAAGGGCGTTCGATTTCGGGGCCGCGGCCAGATAGACCGCCGCCTGCGCCAAGGCCAGTTCGCCTTCCGGCGTGCCCAGCATGTGAAACGCATCCTTGGCGGCGTTGCACTGGATCAGCGCCTGCGGATCGGCAAGACCTATATCCTCCACCGCCATGCGGATCAGCCGGCGCGCCAGGTACATTGGATCCTCGCCGGCGTCGATCATCCGGCAGAGATAATAGAGCGCCGCCTGCGGATCGGATCCGCGCACCGATTTGTGCAGCGCCGATATCAGGTTGTAGTGGCCGTCCTGGCTCTTGTCGTAGATCGGGGCACGGCGCTGCAGAACCGCCTGCAGGCGCTCCGCGTCGAAAGTCTCGCCCTCGCCGGCGGAACGCCAGACCTCCTCGGCCAGCGACAGGGCCGCGCGCCCGTCGCCGTCGGCCATGCGAACCAGGACCCCGCGCGCTTCTTCATCGAGCGGAAGTCTGTGGCTTTCCTGGTCTTCCGCCCGTTTCAGCAACCGGTCGATCGCGCCGGCGTCGAGCGGCCGAAAGACGAGAACGCTGGCCCGCGACAGCAGCGCCGCGTTCAATTCGAAAGACGGATTCTCCGTCGTCGCGCCAACCAGCGTCACCGTGCCGTCTTCCATCACAGGCAGGAAGCTGTCCTGCTGCGCCCGGTTGAAGCGGTGGATTTCGTCGACGAACAGCAGCGTGCCCTTCCCGGCCTGCCGCCGCGCCCGCGCCGCCTCGAACACCTTCTTGAGGTCGGCGACCCCTGAAAAGATCGCCGAAATCTGGTGGAACTCCAGGTCCGTTTCGTTGGCGAGCAGCCGCGCCACCGTGGTCTTGCCGGTGCCCGGCGGTCCCCAAAGGACAAGCGAACCGACACGCCCCGATCGCAGCATGCGAGTGAGCGTACCTTCCGGGCCGGTCAGATGGTCCTGCCCGACCACATCGGCAAGCCGCGTCGGCCGCAGCCGGTCGGCCAGCGGCCGCGGCGCGTCCTCGGCCATCCCGGCCGCGTCGAAAAGGTTCGGCTCGCCCGCCATCATCTCACCCGCTG
>DATHRP010000186.1:0-2347 GCA_035465195.1 Afifellaceae bacterium
CGCCTCGCCGCGGGTTCCGTCGGTCCGGCCAACCGGTCCGGCTGGCGGTACGGGGATGCCGCGCGGGGAACTGTAAATGCAATCGCTTCTGGGTGTGTCGGCAGCCATCGACAGAGTGCTGACAATCATCGGGCGGATCGGCGCCTGGGCTGGGATCATGCTGGTCGCCGTCGTCTGCTACGACGTCGTCACGCGCTATTTCGGTGTGCCAAAGCCGTTCGGTCTCAATTCCACGCAGATCCAGGAATCGGAATACTGGCTGCACGCCTACCTCTTCGCCCTGGTCATCGGCTACGCCTATATCCGCCAGGCGCATGTGCGCATCGACCTGATCCGCGACCGGGTTTCGCTGAAATCGAAATTCCTGATCGAGATGCTGGGCTGCATCTTCTTCTGCATTCCCTATGCGGTCCTCGCGACATACCTTTCCTGGGGCTATTTCCTGCAGTCCTACGATTCCGGCGAAGCGTCGAAATCGGTGATCGGGCTCACTCATATTTGGCTCCTGAAAATCTCGATGCCGATCATGTTCGCGTTGCTCGGTCTTGCCGGCATCTCGATCCTGATCAAGGCGATCGCCGGCTTCCGGGGGGAACTGCCCGACGAGATGGTCGCCGAGACCATCGGCGGCGACGCTTGAGGGGCAGGGGACATGGATTTCATCGCTGACAACCTGCCGCTCTTCATGTTCGCCGCTTTGGCGATCCTGCTGTTCTCCGGCTATCCGGTCGCCCTGGTGCTCGGCGGCATCGGCTTGACCTTCGGCTTTCTCGGAATCTATTTCGACGAGTTCCTCTTCATCCAGTTCCGCGCCATGTCCTCGCGCGTCTTCGGCATCGAGGAGAACATCATCCTGACGGCGATCCCGATGTTCATCTTCATGGGCACCATGCTCGAAAGATCGGGCGTGGCGCGCGACCTGCTGAACTGCCTGCAGGTCCTGTTGCGCCGGGTGCCGGGCGGCCTGGCGCTCGCCGTAACCATCATGGGCACGATCCTGGCCGCGACGACGGGCATCATCGGCGCGTCGGTGGTGATGATGTCGCTTCTTGCATTGCCGGTGATGATCGACCGCAATTATTCGGCGCCGTTGGCGACCGGGACGATTGCCGCCTCCGGCACGCTGGGTATCCTCATTCCGCCGTCGATCATGTTGGTGATCATGGCCGAACTGCTGGAACGCTCGGTCGGCAACCTGTTCGTCGCCGCCGTCTTCCCCGGCCTGATCCTGTCAGGACTCTACATGGTCTACATCACCACCTACGCGCGGATGAAGCCGGAGGTGGCGCCGCCGCTCGCCGCCGAAATCGGTCCGCAGACCAAGGCCGGCGTGTGGATGATGGTCCTGCGATCATTCCTGCCGCCGGTCTTCCTGATCTTCCTCGTGCTGGGCTCGATCCTGGCCGGCTGGGCGACGCCGACGGAGGCCGCCGGCGTCGGCGCGTTCGGCGCACTGTTCCTGGGCCTGGTCAATCTGGTACTGCTACCGGCGCTCGGCGTGCAGGAAATGCATTTCGAAGGCGAGGCGCAGGCCGAATTCGACGACCATGCGGTCGGCGGCGGCTTGTTTGCCGAGCTGAAGCATTTCTGGTCGGTCGTGCGCGACGTCGTGCAGCGTACGGCGCTCACCAACGCAATGCTGTTCGGCATCTTCATCGGTGCCACCCTGTTTTCCTATGTCTTCCGGGCGCTCGGCGGCGATGACCTGGTGATCGGCCTTGTCGAGGCCATGGGGCTGGAATCCTGGGGCCTGCTTTTCCTGATACTGGCGATCGTCTTCTTCCTCGGCTTCTTCTTCGACTGGATCGAGATCACCCTCATCGTGCTGCCGGTGTTTTCGCCGATCATCCAGCTTTTCGATTTTGGCGCCCATGTCGAACGGTTCGAGGTCGTCTACTGGTTCGCCATCCTGCTGGCGGTCAACCTGCAGACCTCGTTCCTGACGCCGCCGTTCGGCTTTGCCCTGTTCTACATGAAGGCGGTCGCGCCGCCCTCGGTGAAGATCGATCAGATCTATCTCGGCATCATTCCGTTCGTGATCCTGCAGCTGATCGGCATGATCCTGGTGCTGCTCTTCCCGGAGATCGCGCTCTGGCTGCCGCGGGTGCTGCTGAACTGACGGTCGGACCTCGCGGCGAACCGGCGCATGGTCTTTTTTCGCCTCCGGTGATGTAAATGGCGCCTCCAGATTGGGGTGGCCGGATGTCAGACAGGGACGATGAACCGCGTTACGGCAGTGCGTTCGGCTATCCGGCGCACCCGCTGAGGCCGGAAATCCTCGGTGAAATCCACGCGGGCCCGTTCCATCTAATGAGGACGCCGCGGGCGCTGATCCATCTCGCCTTCA
>DATHRP010000187.1:0-2463 GCA_035465195.1 Afifellaceae bacterium
GTGCTCAAAAAGGTGCCGGGCACGGCTTCGGCATTTGCCGAGCGCGTGGCCGGCGGACGGTACGTCACCGTGGACATTCTGCGCGACCAGGCGTCGCGCTACGGCCTGAACATCGACGACGTGCAGGACATCGTGCGCACCGCGATCGGCGGCATGAACGTCACTGAGACGGTCGAAGGGCTGGAGCGTTATCCGGTCAATCTGCGCTACCCGCGGGGCGTGCGGGATTCGGTCGAAAAGCTGAAGGACCTCGCGGTGGTTACCCCGCAGGGCGGGCAGATCCCGTTGTCGGCGGTGGCGGATATCCGGGTAGAAGGCGGACCGCCGATGATCAAGAGCGAGAACGCGCGGCTGAATGGCTGGATCTTCGTCGATATAGAAGGCGTAGACCTGGGCACCTATGTGGCGGCGGCCAAACAGGCGGTGACCGAGCAGATCGAACTGCCGGCCGGCTACTCGCTGAACTGGTCCGGTCAGTACGAGTACATGGAACGGGCCAAGGAACGCCTGGCGATCGTCGTGCCGATCACGCTGGTCACGATCATGCTGTTGCTGTTTCTCAATTTCCGCAACATGGCGGAGGTGCTGATCATCATGGGCACCTTGCCCACGGCGCTGATCGGCGGCATCTGGCTGCTGTACCTGCTGGATTACCACGTGTCCGTCGCCGTCGGCGTGGGCTTCATCGCGCTGGCCGGCGTGGCGGTCGAGATCGGCGTGGTCATGCTGGTCTATCTCAAGCAGGCCTTGTCCAGTGAAACGCTAAAGGCACGCCGCGAGCAGCGCTCTCTGGCGCCGGAGGACCTCGCCGCCGCGGTCACCAACGGCGCGCTGATGCGCGTGCGGCCCATCATGATGACTGTCGCCGCGATCATCGCCGGCCTGCTGCCGATCATGCTCGGCAGTGGCACCGGCTCGGAAGTGATGCGGCGCATCGCGGCGCCGATGGTCGGCGGCATGGTCAGCGCGACCTTGCTCACCCTGGCTTTGATCCCGGCCATTTTCCTGCTGTGGCAGAGACGCCGGCTGCGCAAAGGCCTCAATGGTCCGACTACTGAACCGATCCAAGGAGACTGACATGATTGCCAATGAAATCGCCAAAGCGACCGGCGTCAATGCGAGTGTCGTTCGGTATTACTCGCGCATCGGACTGTTGCAGCCGTTACGCAATCCGGATAACGGCTACCGCGAATTCAGCGCGGCAGATGCCAGGCGTGTTCGCTTCATTCGCAAAGCACAGTGGCTGGGCTTCACGCTGAAGGACGCGGAGCTGTTCCTGAGGCAAGCCGAGTGCGGGGAATCCCCGTGCGAGGACGTTCGGAGGATCATCCATGAACGGATCCTGGAGAACCAACAGCGGTTGGTCCGCCTGCAGGCGATCAACGAACGGATGGAAGCGGCGATCGAAGCATGGGAATCCATGTCCGATCGTCCGCCAAGCCGAAAACACGTTTGCGAACTGATCGACGGGCTGGAGTGCGATCCGGGTATCCAGCACCGCTAACGGGAAGCCTTTCGTTTGCCGTTACGACTGTTCTTTGGCCCGTTGGCGCGATAGATAAAAGTACTCGAACACGAAAATTGCCGTGATGGCGACAACGGCTATCACGATGATGGTCGGGTCAGCGGCGCCTTTGACGATAACGAATGCCAGGAGCGCCGCGGCATCCAGTCCGATTGCGCTAACCAGAACCCAGGCCTTCGCGTCGACATCCCCGCGCAGATGCCGCAGCACGCCCCAGTGCACGGCCATGTCCATGACCAGATAGAAGATGGCGCCGAGCGATGCGATGCGACTCAGGTCGAAGAACGCGGCCAGTAATGCCGCCAGTACGACCGTGTACACCAGCGTGTGTTTCTGGATATCGCCGGGCATGCCGAAATGTCGATGCGGGATGATGTTCATTTCGGTCAACATGGCGAGCATGCGCGAGACGGCGAAAATGGATGCGAGCAGTCCCGAAGCGGTCGCCACAATGGCGATTGCAACCGTGAACCAGACGCCGGCATCGCCCAGTGCCGGACGGGCGGCTTCCGCCAGCGAGTAGTCCTTGGCACGAACGATCTCATCGAGCCTGAGTGAAGACCCGACAGCGAACGCCACCAACATGTACACGATGAGGCAGATGAGAAGCGATATCACGATGGCGCGCCCAACGTTTCTGTGTGGGTCTTTCAATTCGCCGCCGCTGTTGGTAATCGTCGTAAAGCCCTTGTATGCGAGGATGGCAAGCGCGACGCCAGCCAGGAAACCCGCTGCGCCGGCATCGTCGCCGGGCCCTCCGCTGCCCGGCCTGAAGGACCACCCGGAAGTCCAGAGCGCAACGCCCGCGAAGGCCACGATGCCCAGAATCTTGATCAGCGCGGTCACCTTCGAGACCCAGCCGATCAGCTGGTTGCCGGCGATCGATTTGAAACAGCGCCCCGGCGTATTCAGCCACCTGGCCGGTCAATGCGAAAATA
>DATHRP010000188.1:0-1532 GCA_035465195.1 Afifellaceae bacterium
ACCTACAACGGGCTTGGAAGCCCGCATCTTCCCGCCTTGCCGTTGCAGGCGCGTTTGACTGCGCCGGAATCCGGTCAGGATATCCGGGCCCTCGTCGCCAAGGTCGAGAAACATCTCGCCGACAATCCGGAGGACGGGCAGGGCTGGGAGGTTCTCGGACCTGTCTATATGCGCCTAGAGCGTCCGCGCGACGCGATGAACGCTTTCGCAAACGCGGTCCGCCTGCTGGGCGCGACCTCGGAGCGTGAGGCAAGTCTCGGCGAGGCAACCGTGGCCGCCGAGGGCGGCATTGTGACCCGATCCGCCCGGCAGGCTTTCGAGCGCGCGCTGAAGCTCGATCCGCAAAGCGTGCGGGCCCGCTTCTACCTGGCGCTGGCCTACGAGCAGGAGGGCGACACCGCGAAGGCGGCCGAGAGCTTCCGAGCTCTGCTCGCCGATGCACCGCCCGATGCGCCCTGGCGGCCGTTTGCCGAACAGGCCCTGGCGCGGGTCGACGGCAGTACGCCAGGTCCGACCCGCGAGCAGGTCGCCGCCGCCGAGGACATGTCTGAAAGCGACCGTCGGCAGATGATCGAAGGCATGGTCGCCGGGCTTGCCGAACGTCTCGAGCGCGAGCCGGCCAATCCGGAGGGATGGGTTCGCCTGGTTCGAGCGTATATGGTTCTGGATCGCCGCGACGATGCGCTGGCGGCGGCAGGCAAGGCCTTGCAATCGATGGACGATCCGGACACGCGTAGGAACATAAGGGCCGCATTTGAATCGATGGGCCTAAACATCGGGGAAACCGGGATCCAATGACGCGCAGAAAGAAACAGCGCCTGACGATGATCGCCGCCGGGGGTGTGGTTCTCGCCCTTGTTGCCGGGCTGATCGCCTATGCCTTCCAGGATCAGCTGGTCTATTTCTACATGCCGAGCGATGTCGCCTCACATAACGTCCAGCCGGGCACACGCATACGTCTCGGCGGCCTGGTCGAGACCGGGTCGATCGTCAGATCCGCTGACGGCGCCGTGGCGTTCAAGGTCGGCGACGGCAACCATGTGATCGATGTCCGGTACAAGGGACTGCTGCCGGACCTGTTCCGAGAGGGGCAGGGCGTCGTGGCCGAAGGCACGATGCAGCCAGGCGGAACCTTCGTCGCCGACAGCGTGCTTGCCAAACATGACGAGAACTACATGCCCCGGGAAGTGGCCGATGCCCTGAAGAAGCAGGGTGTCTGGCAGGAGGGCGAGGGGACACCGCAATGACCGGCGCATTCCCGGCAGCCGAACTCGGACACTATGCGCTGATCCTTGCGCTGGCGATCGCGCTGATCCAGTCGACCCTGCCGCTTTGGGGTGCCCATACCGGCGACAGCCGGCTGATGGCGGTCGCCCCGGTGACAGCGATCGCAGGCTTTGCCTATGTCGGTTTTGCCTTCGCGGCGCTGACCATGGCCTATGTCACGTCGGACTTCTCGGTGCTCAATGTCTGGGAGAACTCCCATTCCGACAAGCCGATGCTGTTCAAGGTGACCGGCGTGTGGGGCAATC
>DATHRP010000189.1:0-8772 GCA_035465195.1 Afifellaceae bacterium
CGGCATAGGGAGCCACATCCGCAGCCTCGATATCGGCGGCGATCGATTTCGCGATCAGGCTGATCGCGTACTGGGCGTCGACCGTCATGACGTTGCGCTGCTCGTACACGGCCAGCGCCCGCATGACGCCGAGTGCTGCGACGAACAGGACGATCAGGATCGGGATCGCCCGGCGGACGATCGGTTCGGTCTGGACGAGGCGGATATAGGCGGGGTGGACGAAAAGCCTGGCATGCCCCAGGAGCGCTGCGCGGTTCAGACGCCTGAGCTCCGGAATACGACGAATCGCTGACGTGAAGGCTGCGTGAGCCCACACCATCCATGCCTCCTCTACGAAGCGATCCGAAGCCCCAGCCCCCGAATCAGTTTCATTTGAATCGACCCGATTCCACTTGTCCAGTCCGTTAAGAGAAAATTAATTCGCCGCTGTCCGAACCGGATTTACACCGTCTCACTTCCGCTGTCCTGCAGCGTTCGTGTAACGATATCGGACACATCACGCGACAGGGACTCCCGCCCGGCCAACTCTTCAAGCGCACTCTGCGCCGCCTCGCGGCAAACCGGTTCGAGCATCCGGAACGAACCGTAACAGGTGGCGATCCGAGCTGCGACCGACGGGTTTACCCCGTCAAGCTCGCCGATAATTGCGGCAACAAAACGATAGCCTTCGCCGTCGGCGCGATTGAATGCGGTCGGGTTGGCCGCGCCGAACGACCGGATCAGGGCATAGACCTTGTTGGGATTGGTGAGCGAGAACGCGGGATGGCCCGTCAGGGACCTGACGGCATCCAGCGTATCCGGGCCCGGAACGGTCGCCTGGACTGCGAACCATTAGTCGAGAACCAGCGCGTCGTCCCGGTAGCGCCTGTAGAATTCGTCGAGTACGTCGCCGGCCTCCGGCGCGCCCGCATGACAGAGGAGCCGTAGCGCGGCGAACCGGTCGGTCAGGTTCCCGGCGCCCTCGAAACCGGCAGCAACCGTAGCGGAAAAAGCGGGATCGGCGGCGAGCGACAGGTCCCAGGCCGCATGCTGCAGCGCGCGGCGCCCGGCCTCTGCTGCGTCCGGAGAATAGGCCGCCGAAGGCATGTTGCGCTCCGCGGCCGCCATCGCCGCCGCAGCCATCCGTTCGCCGCAATGGGTCTTCAAGGCCTTGCGGGCGTGGTGCACGGCTTCCGGATCGACATCCTCGCCGATCGCCTGGGCAATGTCCGTTTCGCTGGGGAGCGAGAGGGCGACGGCCCGGAAGGCCGGGTCGAGCTCGTCGTTTTCCGCGAGCAGTCCGAGTGCCTCGGCGAAGCGGCCCTCGAATTCCGGCTGCTTGCCGCGACGCAGCGCGGATGTCGCCGACTTCAGCAAGTCTGTCGCGAGCGTCTGCGCCGCTTCCCATCGATTGAAAGGGTCCGGATCGTGGCCGACCAGGAAGATCAGCTGGTCGACGGTGAGATCCGTCTTCAGGTGGACCGGCGCGGAGAGTTCGCGGAGCAGGGAGGGCACAGGCGCGGCCTTGACGCCTTCGAAAATGATGTCGGTGCGCGCCTTCGTCAGATGCGCGACCCCATCGTGCACCCTGCCGCCGCGCGTCGAGGAGAAGCTGAGATCCTGTCCGTCCGGCCCGACCAGGCCGAAGCGGATCGGGATATGCAGCGGCCGGGTCTTGTCGCCGGCCGGCGTTGGCGGGTTGACCTGCTCCAGCGTCAGGGTCAGCTTGTTGCCCGCGGCGTCGTATTTGTGGCTTGCCCGCACGGTCGGCGTTCCGGCCTGGTGGTACCACAGGGAGAAATGCTCGAGGTCGGTGCCGGTCGCATCCGCGAAGCAGGCGAGGAAATCCTCGATCGTCGAGGCGTCACCGTCATGCCGTTCGAAATAGAGATCCATGCCGGCGCGGAAACCGTCCTCGCCGAGCACGGTCTTCAGCATGCGGCAGATCTCGGCACCCTTCTCGTAGACCGTGGCCGTGTAGAAATTGTTGATCTCGCGATAGGCGGTCGGCCGCACTGGATGGGCGAGCGGGCCGTTGTCTTCCGGGAACTGGCGCTGGCGCAGCGCCACCACGTCGGAGATCCGCTTGACCGGGCGCGAGCGCATGTCGGCGGTAAACTCCTGGTCGCGGAATACCGTCAGGCCTTCCTTCAGGCAGAGCTGGAACCAGTCGCGGCAGGTGATCCGGTTGCCCGTCCAGTTATGGAAATATTCGTGCGCGATGACCGCCTCGACATGCAGGTAGTCCTGGTCGGTGCCCGTCTGCGGGTCGACGAGGACGTAGCGGTCGTTGAAGATGTTGAGACCCTTGTTCTCCATCGCCCCCATGTTGAAGTGCGACACGGCGACGATGTTGAAGACGTCGAGGTCATATTCCCGCCCGAACCGTTCCTCGTCCCACCGCATCGAGCGCTTGAGCGCGTCCATGGCGTAGTGGCAGCGGTCCTCGCGGCCATGCTCGCAATAGATGCCGAGCTTCACGGCGCGGCCGGAGGCGGTCGTGAACGTATCCTCCACCGACGCCAGGTCGCCGCCCACCAGTGCGAACAGGTAGGCCGGCTTGGGGTAGGGATCGTGCCAGACGGCATAGTGCCGGTCGGTGCCCTCCACCGGACCGCTCTTCACCGGATTGCCGTTGCCGAGCAGCACCGGCGCCTCGCTCTTTCTGGCCTCAATGCGCGTCGTGTAGACCGACAGCACGTCCGGCCGGTCGAGGAAATAGGTAATTCGGCGGAAACCCTCCGCCTCGCACTGGGTCGTGTAGGTATCGTTCGACCGGTAGAGGCCCATCAGCTCGCTGTTGGCGGTCGGGTTGACCTCGGTGATCACTTCAAGCGTGAACGGTTCGGCGGGCGGCGCATTCAAGGTGAGCCGGTCCGGCGTCGCCTCGTAAGTGTCGTCCGGCAGCGGCATGCCATCGATCGACAATCCCTTCAGGACGAGATCGTCACCGTCGAGCACGAGTGGCGTTCCCGCCGCCGTGTCCTCGCGCCGGGCAATGCCGAGCCTGGAGACGACCCGCGTCGCCTCGGCAGCCAGCTTGAAATCGAGATGAACCGTGTCGATCCGGTAATCCGTCGGCCGATAATCCTCCAGCCGGATCAGCGGGGCTGTCTCCGTTTTCATGAATCCCTCCGTCCATCGCGATTTAGCATGAATGCGGGGCAAGAACACGGGGTGTCTGGACACCGGACGCCGATAGCGTGATATGAGCGCCTGAGCCGAACCAGCCGGAAAGTCCGCAGCCGATGAGCGACAATGCAAAACCCCTTGCCGGCGTTCGCGTCATCGAGCTGGCGCGCATCCTGGCCGGTCCGTGGGCCGGGCAGGTGCTCGCCGATCTCGGCGCCGACGTCATCAAGGTGGAGAAGCCGGTCGAGGGCGACGATACGCGCCACTGGGGACCGCCGTTCGTCACCGACGCGGCGGGCGACAATCTGGGCGCCGCCTACTATCACGCCTGCAACCGCGGCAAGCGGTCGGTCGCCGTCGATATCCAGACGCCCGAGGGCCAGGACATCGTCCGCAGGCTCGCCGCCGGCGCGGACGTTCTGATCGAGAACTTCAAGCTCGGCGGGCTGGCGAAATACGGCCTCGACTACGAAAGCCTGAAGGCGGTCAATCCGCGGCTCGTCTACTGCTCCATCACCGGTTTCGGCCAGACGGGGCCCTACGCGCCGCGCGCCGGCTACGACATCATGATCCAGGGCATGAGCGGCATCATGTCGGTCACCGGCGAGCCGGACGGCGAGCCGATGAAGATCGGCGTCGCCTTCGCCGACATCTTCACCGGGCTCTATTCGGTGATCGCCATCCAGGCGGCGCTGAGGCGGCGCGAGGCGACGGGCGAGGGCGCCTGGATCGACATGGCGCTGCTCGATTCCATGGTCGGCGTGCTCGCCAACCAGGCGATGAACTACCTGGTCTCCGGCGTCGAGCCGCGCCGCATGGGCAACACCCATCCCAATGTCGTGCCCTACCAGGTCTTTCCGGCGGCCGACGGGCACATCATCATCGCCTCGGGCAACGACCGGCAGTTCCGCGACCTCTGCCGGGTGCTCGACCTGCCGGAACTGGCCGATGACCCGCGGTTCGCCGACAACGGCGCGCGGATCGCCAACCGCGACGCGCTGATCGAAAGCCTCGGCGCGGCGACGGAGAGGTGGGCCGCCGCCGACCTCCTGGCCGCCCTGGATCTGGCGAAGGTGCCTGCCGGGCCGATCAACGGGCTTGCCGCCGTCTTCGCCGACCCGCAGGTCCTGGCGCGCGGCATGGCCATTGAAATGGAAACGGCCGGCGGGACCCTGCCGGGCCTGCGCACGCCGATCGTCTGCGGTGGCGAGGCGATGGCTTCCGGCCGTCCGGCGCCCCGGCTCGGCGAACATACGGAGGAAATCCTCGCCGAGCTGGAGGCTGCGAAATGACCGGGCCGGACCTCAGGCTGAGGGGCCGCCGCCGCGTCTATTCGGGCTGGAATTCGGTCGACGAGATCACGGTCGAGGTCGCGTCCGCCGACGGCGAAACCATTGTCCATGACCGCGTGGTGGTTGATCACGGCCATGCCGTCGCCGTGCTGCCGGTCGACCCTGGCCGCCGCACGGCGCTGCTTGTCCGGCAATGGCGCGCGCCGCTGGTCGGCACCGACGACGATCCGTTCCTGCTTGAGGCCTGCGCCGGCATCATCGACCCGGGCGAGATGCCGGAGGCGGCCGTGCGCCGCGAGGCGGAGGAGGAGATGGGCATCCATCTCGGCGATCTGGAGGAAATGGGCCGGGTCATCATGTCGCCCGGCGCGCTCACCGAAACGATCCGGCTTTACCTTGCGACCTACGGCGAAGGCAGCCGCATCGCCGACGGCGGCGGCCTCGACCATGAAGGCGAGGTGATCGAGATCGTCGAACTGCCACTCGACGAACTTTACGGGCTCGTCCGCTCCGGCGCGCTGCTCGACGCCAAGACGGTGATCCTGATCCAGATGCTGATGCTGCGGGAAGGCGCGCAGGCGACGGACTGACGGGAAGGCGGCCTTGCCGCGCTCCCATGTCCAAAAACCGGGTTCCAGACAAAGAACAGGGAAATAACAGGGAAAATCCCGCATTCGCGGCCGGAAAACGGACGGCGTTTTTCGGGAATTTCGCGTAATAACAATGGCTTGCGCGGAAAACCCCCGAAACGGGAACAGGGAATTCCGCGACTGAAAACAGGGAAAACGGCGGCGGAAAACAGGGAACTCCACCGACTGCGGTTTTCAGTTTCGCAGCCCCCCGGAAGTCGCCGCGCCTCCCCGGATCGGGATTTCGCTTGACTTCGGGGGGTGATAGGGGTAAAAGGTGAACATCCCGCTCATGCCCCTTGCGGCGGCCACGTGCGGGTTTGATTTGCCGCGGGGCTGCCGGATTCCTGGATGTCGATCATCGTCCGGATTCGGATGACGCGGGAAGCCGGGCAGGGAGCCGAACGATGAGAAACCTGGTCTTCGCGTCGATCGGCGCGATCCTCGCTGCTGCTCCTGCAGTATTCGCCCAGACACCGCCGTCCTCCGCCGAGATCGCGGCCTATTCCGGACTGCACGCTGCCGCGTGGGCCGGTCAGGCGGACCAGATCCGGCGGCTGATCGACGGCGGTGCCGATCCGAACGCGGTGGACGGCGCCGGCCGCACGCCGCTGCACGTCGCGGCATTCGCATCCCATGAAGATATTGCCACGGCGCTGGTGAAGGGTGGAGCCGATCCCAACCTGCTCGACCATGAGCGCTACGACATCATCACCATCGCCGCCGTCGCCGGCGATGCGGAGATGGTGCGCCACGCCGTCGAGTTGGGCGGCGATCCCCGCAACGTCACCAGCATCTATGACGGCACGGCTCTGATCGCCGCCGCCCATCTCGGGCACTTCGAGGTCGTCGAGGCGCTGATCGAGGCCGGCGCGCCGCTCGACCACGTCAACAATCTCGGCTGGACGGCGCTGATAGAGGCCGTGATCCTCGGCGACGGCAGGGATCGGCACATCAGGACGGTGAAGGCGCTGGTCGAAGCCGGAGCAGACCGCACCATCGCCGACCGTCAGGGCCGGACGCCGCTCGACCATGCCCGCCAGCGCGGCTATGCCGAAATGGTGGCGATCCTGGAATCCGGCGGTTGATCTGCCGCCCTCAAGTCCCGCCGAGCGCTCTGTAGATTTTCATGCCCGGCCGGCCGGTGACCGGCAGGCCGAACTGCGCTTCCGCCTTCTTGATCGCCGCGCGGGTGGCCGGGCCGATCTTGCCGTCCGCCTCGCCGATATCGTAGCCGGCGCGCAAGAGCAGGATCTGCAATTGCAGCCGCTGCGAGCGTGTTAGTCCCGGATCGCTGGTCGGCCAGGCCGCGTGGATCGGCTTGCCGCCGCGCAGCCGGTCGGACAGGTGCGAGATCGCCAGCGCATAGGCGTCGTGGGAATTGTAGGTCCGGATGACGTTGAAATTGTGCGTTACAAGCAAGGCCGGGCCGGACTTGCCGGCCGGCAGCAGCAGCCCGGCGGTCGCCTTGCCGCCCGGTTTCTTGCCGTCGATGCCGACGACACCGCGCTTCGCCCAGGTCGACAGCGACGCTCTCGCCTTGCGGCCCGAAGGGCCCTTGTAGCCGCGCGGCAGCCGCACTTCGAAACCCCAACCCTGGCCGCGCCGCCAGCCGTTCTTCTTCAGGTAGTTGGCGGTGGAGCCGAGCGCGTCCGGAACCGAGTGAACGAGGTCGCGCCTGCCGTTGCGGTCGAAATCGACGGCAAGGCTCTGGTAGGTCGTCGGAATGAACTGGGTCTGTCCGAACGCGCCGGCCCACGAGCCGTAGAGATCGTCCAGCTTCAGGTCGCCGCGCTCGACGAATTTCAGCGCCGCGATCAGCTGCCCGGTGAAGAATTTCGGCCGCTTGCCGGCGCAGATCACGTTGGCCAGCGAATGCGGGATGAAGAAATCGCCCTGTTCCTGGCCGTAATTGCTCTCGATGCCCCAGAGTGCCGCGATCACGTAGCGGTCGACGCCGTAGGCCTTCTCGACCGCCCGCAGCGTCCGGTCGTGCTTCTTCATCATGGCGCGGCCGGTGGCGATCCGGTCCTCGTCGACGAGGAAGGACATGTAGTCCCAGATCGGCGTCTCGTATTCCGGCTGGGTGCGCGAGAAGCGCACGGCCTTTTCGTCGAACTTCACGTTGCCGAGCGCCGCCTGCACGACGGACTTGCCGACGCCGGCGCGAACCGCCTGGTTGCGCAGGCCGGCGACGCAGCTCTCCAGCGAGGCGGAGGCGGCTGGTGCCTGGAACAGGCAGGCTGATGCCGCGAAAAACCACAATGTCGGACGGATTGATTTCATTTCCGATCCTTCGAATCAGACCTGTTTCGCACGACCGACCTTTTCACAGACTGACAGATCGTTCCACTTGTCCTAGGGCAGGTTCGTTTCAGGGCAATTGATCTGGCCGGAAATTTCGCGATGATCGTGGCGTTTTTGAGCAGGTCAAATCCGGATGTCACGATCCCAGGTTCCCTCCATCGGCACCTACGACTACGTCATCGTCGGCGCCGGCTCGGCCGGCTGCGTGCTGGCTAACCGGCTGACGGCGGATGGCCGGCACCGGGTGCTGCTGCTGGAAGCCGGCGGGCGCGACAGCAATCCGTGGATCCATGTCCCGATCGGCTATTCGCGCCTGTTCAAGGACCAGAACGTCAACTGGATGTACGAGACGGAGCCGGAGGCGGAGCTTGGCGGCCGGCGCGTCTTCCAGCCGCGCGGCAAGGTGCTGGGCGGCTCCAGCTCGATCAACGGCCACATCTTCAACCGCGGCCAGGCGCTCGACTACGACGCCTGGGCGCAGCGGGGCAACCGCGGCTGGGGCTACGCCGACGTGCTGCCCTACTTCCGCCGGCTGGAGCGGCGTATCGGCGCGGCCGACCCGGCCTATCGCGGAGGCGACGGGCCGGTGACGGTGACCGACATCGACTGGCACCACCCCTTGTGCGATGCCTTCATCGAGGGCGCCGTCGAGCACGGCATCCCGCTCAACCCGGACTACAACGGCGCCGACCAGGCCGGCATCAACTACGCCCAGCGCACCATCCACCGGGGCCGGCGGATCAGCGCCGCGGTGGCCTACCTGCACCCCGCCCGCCGCCGGCCGAACCTCAGCGTGATTACCCGGGCGCACGCGACCGGGCTCATCCTCGAGGGCCGGCGCGTGCTCGGCGTCGAATATGCCGGCGGCGGGCGCGGCGGGCCGCTCCGCGAGGTCCGCGCCCGGCGCGAGGTGATCCTCGCGGGCGGGGCCTACAACTCGCCGCAGCTCCTGCAGCTCTCGGGCATCGGGCCGGGCGAGCTGCTGGCCGGGCTCGGCATCCCGGTGCGCCACGCCCTGGCCGGGGTCGGCGAGAACCTGGCCGACCACTACGCGCCGCGCCTGGTCGCCCGGGTCAAGGGGGTCGAGACCATCAACGAGCGGGTGCGCGGCTGGCGGCTGATGCGAGAGGTGGCGGAGTGGGCGCTCAGGCGGCGCGGCATCCTGGCGTTCTCGCCCACCCTGGTCTACTGCTTCTGGCGCTCGGACCCGGGCGTCGAGAACCCGGACCTGCAGATGACCTTCACCCCGGCGAGCTACAAGGAGGGCGTGCAGGGCCAGCTCGAGGACGAGCCGGGCATGACGGTGGCCGCCTGGCAGCAGCGCCCGGAGAGCCGGGGGTGGGTGCGCGCGCGCTCGGCCGACCCGTTCGAGGCGCCGCTGATCCAGCCGAACTACCTGGCCGAGGCGGAGGACCGCCGCGCGCTGCTGGCGG
>DATHRP010000190.1:0-2745 GCA_035465195.1 Afifellaceae bacterium
AGGGTTCGGCCGCGCATGTAGGCGAGCGGTGCAATCTCGATCGCACCCTTCTCGAAGAGCTTGGCCACGCGGTCGAATCCCATCAGGTCGTAGAGCGCGTCGTAGAGCGGCCGCAGATAGGGGTCGACCTTCTGCGCCAGATCGCCGGGCAGGAAGCCGAGGCGCTCGCCGGCCTCGACGGCCGGCCGCGTCAGCACGATGCGCTCGACGGTCTCCCGCTCGAAAGCATCGACGGCGCAGGCCACGGCGAGATAGGTCTTGCCGGTGCCGGCGGGGCCGAGGGCGAACACCAGCTCGCAACGGTCCATGGCGCGGATATAGGCGTCCTGGCGCGGCGTGCGGGCGACGATCGACTTTTTGCGGGTGGCGATGCGGGCAAACCGCATGCGGCTGGAATCGTCCATGGTGGGCAGCGAGAGCTGCGATTCCGGCGCCTGCGCCATGCGGATGGCGCCCTCGACATCGCCGGGCAGGACGTCCTGGCCCTCCAGCAGGCGGTCGTAGAGCGTCTCCAGAACGCGGCGGCCCTGCTCGATGGCGTCGGTCGGACCAGACAGGGTCACGACATTGCCGTGGGCGACGGCGTGAACGCCGAGGCGCTGTTCCAGCAGCGCAAGGTTCTGGTCGAATTCGCCGAACAGGCGGACCGCAAGCTGGTTGTCGTCGAAGGCCAGGTCGATCTGGCGATCGATAACACCGGCGACCGGACGGCCGGTCCTGGCCGCCATCAGGCAGCGGCCCCCTGAGGCTTGGACTGTGGCTTATCCTGTGGAGCCGCCTGAAGCCGGCGGACGCCAGCCAGCGTGCAGAACAGGCTGTTCGATCCGATCCGGTCGACGGTGACCGACGCGATCGTGCCGATCATTTCAGCCGGAGCATCGACCTGCACGGCCTGCAGCCAAGGCGAGCGACCGGTCATCTGGCCGGGCTCGCGGCCCGGCTTTTCCAGGAGCACATCGATGGTGCGGCCCCGCATGGCGGCGTTGAAGGCGGTCTGCTGCTCGCCGAGCAGGGCCTGCAGGCGGGCCAGCCGTTCGGCCTTCACCGCCTCGTCGACCTGGTCCTGCGCGTCGGCGGCCGGCGTGCCCGGACGCGGGCTGTACTTGAAGGAATAGGCCTGGGCGTATCCGACCGTCTCGACCAGCCGCATGGTCGCCTCGAAATCCTCGTCCGTCTCGCCGGGGAAGCCGACGATAAAATCGCCGGAGAGCGCAAGATCGGGCCGGGCCGCCCTGAGTCGATCGACCAGGTCGAGATAGTCTGCGGCCCGGTGACGGCGGTTCATCGCCTTCAGGATGCGGTCGGACCCCGACTGGACCGGCAGGTGCAGGTAGGGCATGAGCTCCGGCAGGTCACGGTGGGCGGCGATCAGGTCGTCGCTCATGTCGCGCGGATGGCTGGTCGTGTAGCGCAGCCGCTCAAGGCCCGGAATCCGGGCAAGTTCGGCCAGCAGGCGGGCGAGCGGCCAGTCGCCGCCATCCGGTCCCTCACCGTGATAGGCGTTTACGTTCTGGCCGAGCAGCATGATTTCCTTCGCTCCGCGCGCCACCAGGCCGCGGGCTTCGTCGAGGATCCGGTCGACCGGGCGCGAGATCTCGCCACCGCGGGTATAGGGCACGTCGCAGAAGGTGCAGAACTTGTCGCAGCCCTCCTGCTCGGTGAGGATGGCGCTGACCTGGCCCGCCGGCCGGCCGCTGCCCGGCGAAGGCATATGGTCGAACGTGTCCTCGGCCGGGAATTCGGTCTCCACCGCGTGGCCTTCGCGGCCGGCCCGGGCCAGGACCTCGGGCAGGCGATGATAGCTCTGCGGGCCGATCACCGCGTCGACGGCCCTGGCGCGGGCGATGATCTCCTCGCCTTCGGCCTGGGCGACGCAGCCGGCGACGGCGATGGCCACGGAACGGCCCTGCTTGGTCGCGGCGTCCTTGATGCGCTTCAGGCGGCCGACCTCGGAATAGACCTTTTCGGCCGCCTTTTCGCGGATATGGCAGGTGTTGAGCACGATCAGGTCGGCATCTTCCGCCGAATCGACGCGGCGATAGCCGTCAGCCGCCAGAACGTCCGCCATACGATCGGAATCGTAGACGTTCATCTGGCACCCATAGGTTTTGATGAAAACGGATTTTCTGGCTTCGCTCATGCCGAAGTATGAATCGACCGCAATGTTGGCAGATATGTTCTGCCCCCTGTAGCCCAATTGCAAGCCGATCACCAGCGTTTCGGGACGGTACGGTTCAAGTTCTATTAACCAAGGTTACGCGGCTCACGGCCCTGGTTGAGGTCCGAGAGCATCGCGCCGACGGTGGCGCAGGCCTGTGCGGTGACGGCCTTGCGGTCGCCGTCGCGGCCCAATTTCAGCACCGGCGCGAAGGCCAGGTCCACGTCGATCGCGCCCTCGCCGACGAGGCGGCCCAGATGCGGCAGCAGGTCCATGCCGCCGAACCAGGCGATCCGCGCCCGCTCCTGCCGGGTGACCGGCAGGCCGTGGATGCGGCGGTAGGCGATGGCGACGGGCTGCAGGGCTGCCGTGGCCTTGCCGTCGACGGCGCGCTGTGCGGCGCCGACCAGCGCGGAGCGGAACGGCAGGACCCGGTCGCCCGCGCTCGAGGTCCCCTCGGCGAACAGCACGATGATCTCGCCGTCGCTCATGCGCCCGGCGATATGGTCGGAGGTCTCCGCGGTGGCGCGGCGGCGCTCGCGGTCGACGAAGATGGAGCGCTGCAGCCGGGCGAGCCAGCTGAACAC